>JAWVFY010000026.1:0-3315 GCA_033855575.1 Solirubrobacteraceae bacterium | reverse complement strand
TGCAGGTCTTCTTCTTCTCGCCGTACTTCTCGAGCGAGGAGAAGAAGGACGGGCTGCACAAGACGGTCCAGGGCGCCGACGACGCGTTCGCCAACTTCCTCGAGCTGCTGCTCGAGAAGCACCGCATGCCCGCCATCTTCCGCATCCGCCGCGAGTACGAGACGCTCTGGGAGCACGCCAACAAGCTGCTGCCCGTGACGATCACGTCCGCCGTCGCGCTCGACCCCGAGACCATCGACGGCATCGGCAAGGCCATCGGTGAGCAGACGGGTCGCACCGTCGAGCTCACCAGCACCGTGGATCCCGACGTCCTGGGCGGCATCGTCCTGCGCGTCGGCAACTCGATCCTCGACGCCTCCATCCGCAATCGACTCGAACAGCTTCGCCGCCAGGTCGCGAAGGCTTAGGAGAGAGAACCCCGCATGACCATGCAGATCAAGCCCGACGAGATCACGTCCATCCTGAAGTCCCGCATCGAGGGGCTCGACGCCGGCGAGGCCGAGCTGACCGAGGTCGGCACCGTGCTGTCGATCGGAGACGGCATCGCGCGCATCCACGGCCTGGAGAACTGCATGGCGTTCGAGCGCCTCGAGTTCCCCCACGACGTCACCGGCCTCGCGCTGAACCTCGAGTCCGACAACGTCGGCGCCGTGCTGTTCGGCGACTGGGAGAAGATCGTCGAGGGCGACACCGTCAAGCGGACCAACTCGCTGCTCGAGATCCCCGTCGGCGAGGGGCTGCTGGGCCGCATCGTCGACCCGCTGGGCAACCCGCTCGACGGCAAGGGCGAGATCGAGTTCACCGAGACGCGCCCGGCGGAGTTCAAGGCCCCCGGCGTCGTCCAGCGCCAGCCGGTGACCGAGCCGATGCAGACCGGCATCAAGGCCATCGACTCGATGATCCCGATCGGCCGCGGCCAGCGCGAGCTGATCATCGGCGACCGCCAGACCGGCAAGACGACGATCGGCGTCGACACGATCATCAACAACCGCGACGGCGGGGTCATCTCGATCTACGTCGCCATCGGCCAGCGCATGGCCACGGTCGTCCAGCTCGCCGAGACGCTGGCCGAGGCCGGCGCGCTGGAGAACTCGATCATCGTCGCCGCGTCCGCCGACGAGGCCGCCCCGATCAAGTTCCTGGCGCCCTACGCCGGCTGCGCGATGGGCGAGTACTTCCTCTACAAGGGCCAGCACGCCCTGTGCATCTACGACGACCTCACCAAGCACGCGTTCGCCTACCGGCAGATGTCGCTGCTGCTGCGCCGCCCGCCGGGGCGCGAGGCCTATCCGGGCGACGTCTTCTACCTGCACAGCCGCCTGCTCGAGCGCGCGGTCAAGCTCAACGACGACCTCGGCGGCGGCTCGCTGACCGCGCTGCCGATCATCGAGACGCAGGCCGGCGACGTGTCGGCCTACATCCCGACCAACGTGATCTCGATCACCGACGGGCAGATCTTCCTGGAGCCCAAGCTCTTCTACTCCGGCGTGCGCCCGGCCATCAACGTCGGCATCTCGGTGTCCCGCGTGGGCGGCAACGCGCAGATCGCGCCGATGAAGAAGGTCGCCGGCCGCCTGAAGATCGAGCTGTCGCAGTACCGCGACCTCGAGGCGTTCGCCCAGTTCGGCTCCGACCTCGACCCCGAGACCCAGAGGACGCTCGCCCGCGGCGAGCGGCTGGTCAAGGCGCTCAACCAGAACGAGCGGTCGCCGCTGCCCGTCGCCGTGCAGGTCGTCCAGGTCTACGCCGGCACCAACGGCTACCTCGACCGCATCGACGCCGACCGCGTCACCGAGTTCCTCGAGGCGCTGACCCAGCGACTGCACAGCGAGTCGGGCGACCTGCTGGAGAAGATCGCCGGCGGGGACTGGTCTGACGACACGCAGGCCGCCGTCAAGAAGTTCGTCTCGGAGTTCGCCAGCGACTTCGGCTATGACCTCGACGAGGAGGGCCAGCCGACCGACGACGCCGACGACGCGCCCAAGCGCGGCGAGCAGGCCGAGTCGGGCAACGGCGCGAGCGCCTCCGACGAGGACGAGGACGAGGACTCCTCCGAGACGTCCGAGGCCACCGCGGAGCAGACTGAGGCCGCACCGGCGTGAGCCAGCGGGACGTCAAGAACCGCATCTCGTCGGTCCAGAACATCCGCAAGATCACTCGCGCGATGGAGATGGTCGCCGCGGCGCGCCTGCGCCGGGCCGAGCAGCGGATCGAGCGCCTGCGGCCCTACGCGGGCGCCCTCCGGCGGATGACGCGCCAGGCCGCCGAGGCCGCGGGGTCCGAGCTCAGCTCGCTGCCGATCCTCCAGGAGCACGAGTCCACCGACAAGGTGGCGATCATGCTCGTCACCGCCGACCGCGGGCTGGCCGGCGCCTTCAACTCGCAGATCGTCCGCGCGGGCATCCGCGCCGCGGCCCAGCACGAGGGCGAGGGGCGCCACGTGATCTTCTACGCGTCGGGGCGCCGCGGTGTCTCGTCGCTGACCTTCCGGGGCCGCGAGGTCGCCGGCGGCTACGTCGGCTTCACCGATCGCCCGGGATACGAGAACGCCCGCGAGATCGCCGAGGACCTGATGGCCGCCTACGTCGACGGCGAGGTCGACCGCGTCGAGATCTTCTACAACGGCTACGTCTCCGCGCTCACCCAGGAGGTGCGCCGGGAGACGCTGCTGCCGCTCCAGCAGGCCACCGTGCTCGAGGGCGGGGAGCACGACGTCGACAAGGACGACGAGTCCGACGACGGCAAGGAAGGCCAGCACGCGCTCGTCGAGTACGAGCCCGACCCCGCGGAGATCCTCCAGCGGCTGGTCCCCGACTACGTCGAGATCTCGATCTTCCGGGCGCTGCTGGAGTCCACCGCGTCCGAGCACGGCGCGCGCATGACCGCGATGCGCAACGCCTCCGAGAACGCGGGCGAGGTCATCGAGGACCTGACCCTCGAGATGAACCGCGCCCGCCAGGCGGAGATCACCCAGGAAATCATGGAAGTCGTGGCCGGCGCCGAGTCGCTGGTCTAACCGAGGAAACGAAACTTATGGCTGCCACCGAGACCAAGACCAACACCGGCCGGATCGAGGAGATCCAGGGCGTCGTGATCGAGGCCGTCTTCCCGGACAAGCTGCCGGAGATCAACTACGCGATCACCATCGACCGCGGCGACCAGGGCGTCCTCGTCTGCGAGGTGCAGCAGCACCTCGGCGACGATCGCGTCCGCGCCGTCGCCATGGACACGACCGACGGCCTGTCCCGGGGAACCGAGGTCATCGACACCGGCGGCCCGATCACCGTGCCGGTCGGCGACATCACGCTGGGCCGG
>JAWVFY010000025.1:0-9170 GCA_033855575.1 Solirubrobacteraceae bacterium | reverse complement strand
ATGAGCTGGGGGCCGACCGCTGGGTCGACGTCGCCCGCTACCCCATCGAGGGCACGACGCCGACGACGTTCTTCCTCAACGCCGGGCCCACCGCCAGCGGGGCGCCCTCGATCAACGACGGAGCGCTGACCGAGCGCGCCCCCAGCGATGTGACAGCGGCCGACTCGGTGGTCTATCTCGGAGCCACGAGCCCGTGTGACCGCCAGACCGAGCAGTGGGGCGCCGGCGGCGGGGCGCTGGCGTTCGAGTCAGGTCAGCTGCCGCCCGACCCGTGCTCCCAGGACGATCGCAGCCTCCAGGTCGGCCGTGGCGCCCTGACCTACACCACGGGGCCCATGAGGTCCGACACCGTGCTCGCCGGGCCGGTCGACGCCACCGTGTATGCGACGTCCACCCGCCCGGAGGTCGAGCTGGTCGCCACATTGGAAGACGTCGCGCCCGGCGGAGCGTCGTTCCCGTTGACCAGCGGAGCGCTGCTCGGATCGTTCCGTGCGCGCAACGCCAAGCAGACCTGGACCGCTCCCGACGGCCGGCCGCTGCTGCCGTATCACCCCTACACGAAGGCGTCGGTGGTGGCCGTGCCCACCGGCAAGGTGACCCGCTATGACATCGAGGTCTTCCCCACCGTCGCGCGGCTGGCGGCGGGACACCGCCTGCGCCTGACGCTGACCACGTCGGACACCCCGCACCTGCTTCCCACGAGCACACAGGCGGCCGGCCTGGCCGGGGGGATGTACGCCGTTCAGCGCAACGCCAAGGCCTCGTCGTTCCTGGAGGTGCCGCTCGTCGCGGCTTCCCGGTTCGTCTCGCGAGGCGGATGACGACTCTGACGGGATCGTCGATCTTCGGAGCCGGCGAGGTGTTGCCGCGCGGCCCGCACCGGCTCTCGCGTGCCGAGGTCGCTGCGTCGCAACGCGCCCGGCTCATGGCGGCCACGGCCGCGGTGGTGGCCGAGGTCGGCTTCACCAAGGCCACGATCACGCAGATCACGAAGGTCGCCGGAGTCTCGCCGCGCACGTTCTACGAGCACTTCACGGGCAAGGAGGAGTGCTACCTCGCCGCCTACGACACCTTCGCCGCGACCCTCCTCGGCCGCGTGAGCGCCGATCTCCCGCCCGAGGCCGACTGGCACGCGTTCCTGGCCGGTGCCCTGACCGCGTATCTGCGCAGCCTCGAGGATGACCCCGTCACCGCGCGGGCCTTCCTGATCGAGATCGAGAGCGCGGGCCCGCGCGCCCGCCGGCGCCGGCATGAGGCCTATGCAGCCTTCGCGGCCCTGCTGCGCGCGCGGCACGAGGCCATCCGCGAACGGGACCCGTCGTTGGGTCGGCTACCGGAGCGTGTCTACCTCGCGATCACCCACGGCGTCCGAGCGATCGTCTGTCACGAGCTCGACATCAGCCCCGAGCCGCAGCTGATCATGCTCACCGACGACCTGCTGTTCTGGATCACCGCGACGGTCCAGGGGGCGGCCACCGCCCGCGAGCAGCTCGGCGTGAGCGGTTAGCGTCAGCGACGGTCAGGGGCGCAACGCGTGCGAGCCCAGGCGGTTGACGGCCGCGTTGCCCTCGAAGGAGGCCTGGACGTAGACCTTGCCCTTGGGGCCGTGCTGTCGCGCGGTGGCCACGCCGAACGCGACCCTGATCGAGTACGTGCAGTCCCGGTGCAGCTGCGTGCTCTTGACCATGAAGTCGGCGCCCGAGTCCGGGTAGAACTCGATCGCGACACGCCCCGAGCACGCGATCGGGTTGTCGACGATGCGGCTCTTCTTGAGCTTGCCCGAGTAGATGGTCTGCGACGGTGACAGCGCCTTCGAGGTCAGCGTGAGGTCGAGCGCGTCGAACTTGCCGGCGGTCTTGGCCGTCGCGTCCTTGCCGCGGTAGGTCTTGCCGTCCACCACCAGCACGGTGCGGTAGTGGTAGATGGTGTCCATCTTCAGGCCGCCGGCGAGCCCGCTGACGTTGACGAGCTTCATCGTGTCGAGGCTCTTCGCGGTGGTCTTCTCGCCGTAGGACTTCGTCCGGCCGTACTCGAAGTAGACCGCGCCCGTGCCGTACGGGGCGACCTTGCCGCCGAGGTCCAGGCTGACCTGGTTCTCGTCGGCGGCGAAGGTGGTCTGCACGTACGGCGCCTGGCGCTGCGGCGGGGCGTCGACGACCACCGCGGCGAAGTTGCTGTCGTCGTCGGGGAAGGTGTCGGTCGTCCCGGCCGGCGCGCTGACGGTGCCCGAGTGCTTCACCGTGGTCGCCTGCGTGACCTTCGTCGTGACCGTGACGGTCACCGCTGCACCGGCGGCGAGCTCGTTGAGCTGGCAGGTCGCGGGCGGCGCCTGGGTGCACGTCCCCTGGTCGGTGGAGGCCGAGACGAGCGTCTCTCCGTCGCCGAGCTGGTCGGTGAAGGTCACCGCCGAGGCGTCAGGGCCCTGGTTGCGGACATCGAAGCTGTAGGTGATCGTGTCGCCGACGACCGCGCCGTTCTGGTGATCAGAGGAGACGCCCCAGACGGTCAGATCGGTCGTGGCCGCCTGGGCGACCGAGGTGGTGACGGCGACGAGGCCGAGGGCAAGAGGGAGGGCGCGGAGCGCGCGAGCGAAGATGGGCACAAGCACCGTCATCGGCATTCGAGCGCTCGGATTGAATCGGTGTCACCAGGCCGACAGCGGCGGGGCGTGCTTCCTGCGATAGCGTCGCGCTCATGACGAACTCTGAGGGCACGGCGCTGGTCACGGGCGGGACGGGGTTTCTCGGCGGTTGGTGCATCGCCTCGCTGCTCGAGCGGGGATATGACGTCCGCACGACGGTCCGGGATCGCGCACGGGAGCCGGCGGTGCGCGCCGCGGTCGCGGCCTGTGGCGTCGATCCGGGTGAGATGTTGAGCGTGTTCGCCGCGGACCTCACGTCTGATGCCGGGTGGGCGGAGGCGGTCGCGGGGTGTCGCTACGTGCTGCACGTGGCATCGCCGTTCCCGCCCGTCCAGCCCAAGGATCCCGACGAGCTGATCGTGCCGGCTCGCGACGGTGCCCTGCGCGTGCTGGGTGCCGCCCTGGACGCCGGCGTCGAGCGTGTGGTGATGACCTCCTCGGTCGCGGCGACCCGCCCGGACCGCCCGAGCTCGGAGTCCGCGCCGTACACCGAGGCGGACTGGACCGACGGCGACGACGCCTCCCGCACCCCCTACGTGCGCTCCAAGACGCTCGCCGAGCAGGCCGCGTGGAGCCATGTGCGAGCGATCGATGCAGAGGATCGGCTGGCCACCGTCAACCCGGGCGCGATCATCGGACCGGCGCTCAACGACGACCACTCCTACTCGCTGCAGGTGATCACGAGGTTGCTCGGCGGGATGCCCGCGGTCCCGCGGATCGGATTTGCGCTCGTCGACGTGCGCGATGTCGCCGACCTGCACCTCCGCGCAATGACCGAGCCGGCGGCAGGAGGCCAGCGCTTCATCGCCACCGACCGTTTCCTCTGGATGGCCGAAGTCGGGGCGATCCTTCGCGACCGACTCGGCGAGGCTGCGAGGAAGGTGCCGACGCGGATCGCGCCCGACGTGCTGATCCGCCTCATGGGCGTGTTCGACGGCAGCGTCCGCTCGGTCATCGGCGACCTCGGCCAACGGACCTGGTTCTCCAGCGAGAAGGCACGCACCGAGCTGGGCTGGTCGCCGCGGCCTGTCGAGGACTCGATCGAGGACTGCGGGCGCAGCCTGGTCTGACCCGATCCGGCTCGCGGCGTGAGACGTTTCAGCTCACGATGCGCCGGAAGCCCGCGAAGCACAGCGCGGCGACGACAGCGAAGAGCAGGAAGAGCCCGAACCCCGAGACGAACAGCAGCACGACCGCCGCGACGCTTGAGCCGGTGCCGGCCAACACGAGCGCGTAGCCGCGGTTGACCTTCTGGTTGCGCGTGAGTTCGTTGGCCATCCGTAAGAGGCTACGGCAAAGGCTGACGGTCACCGTACGATGGACGGGTGAGCGGCCCGAGACTGCCCGGCGGGGTGGTGCATGAACTGCCTGCGGACCTCCGTGGGGCGCTGCTGGCCAACGCGACGGCACTCGATGCCTGGAAGGACATCACGCCATTGGCCCGCAACGAGTTCATCTGCTGGGTCGAGGATGCCAAGCAGGAAACCACCCGGGCGCGCCGCATTCGGCGAACCCAGGAGGAGCTGGAAGAAGGCCAGCGCCGTCCCTGCTGCTGGCCGGGGTGCAAGCACCGCGACCGCACGGGCAAGTAGCACCCGCACGATCGCGTCTCCCGGCGGATCACGCGCTGCGGCGCGTCACCTGCGCCCGCAGCGCGCTGCCGTTCGGCCCCCGGCCGGTGGCGACGACGCGCACCCGCGTGACGCTGCGCCGCAGCCGGACCGACACGGTCTTCGTGCCGGCCACCGTGCCCACCCGCGACCGCCCGACCAGCCGGCCGCCGCGGTCACGCACCACGACGACCACGCCGTGCGCCCGTCCGCTGACCCGGACACGGACGCGCCGGCCGAGGACCTGGGCCGCCCCGATGCGCAGCGTCCCGGTCTGCTTGTCGCGCTCGGCCGTCGCGGCGGCCTGGCCGGGCGCCGCGGGCGAGCCCTTCGCCGGGTCGACGAGCGGCAGCGAGACGTCAGCCTTGGCGATCGTCAGTGCACCTGCGGCGCGCTGCTGGAAGTAGTCGCTGGTGTTGGCGACGATCTGCACGGTGAGCGTCTGGCCGGCGTGCAGCGTGTGCGCGACGATCTCGAGCGGGCGCGTGACGGTGTGGGTCTGGCCGTCGAGCGTCACGGGGATCGGGGTGACCTGGTTGCCGAGCACCTTGCCCGACGCGTCGTCGACCACCTGGCCGTAGACGCGAGCGTCGGTCTGCGTCGCGGTGCCCGAGTAGGTGAGCGTCAGGGTCGGGGCGCCGACGACGAGCTCGTCGGCCCTGGCCGCTGGCGTCGTGACGTTCACGGCGTTGGCCGCCTTGCTGCCGTTCGTCGGCGCCGCGATCTGGGCCGTGGCGCCGGTGCCGCCGCTCGCCGGACCCGATCCGCCGGCCGCCGTCAGCGGCAGCGTGCCGGAGCCGGTCGCGGTGATCGCGCCGGCGCTCGCCACGGGGTAGCCGCCGGCGCCGTGCCACTTGCCGTCCTGGTCGATCCACTCGAACCCGGGTCCGGTGTCCACCGACCGGTCGCCCTTGAGGTAGCGCTCGAGCCATTGGATCGCTCGCGTCTGGAACGTCGTATCGGTCCCGCCGGCGGTCAGGCACGAGCCGTGGCCGCCGCAGAACCAGAGCATCTTCAGCGGCACGCCGTCCGCTGCCAGCTGCTCGTAGTTGATCACCGCCTCCCGCAGCGTGAAGAGGGTGTCGACGGTCCCCTGCATCAGGAGCGTGGGAACGCGGATCTGCTTGACCAGGTCGCCCGGGCCGCGCGAGAGGAACCACTGGTAGTCGGCGTCCGACAGCTGGCCCGTCGCCGTCGCCGACTGATACGCGCTGTCGATGTGCGGGTCGTACTTGCCGCCGGTCGCCTTGCCCAGTCCGTAGAGGATCGTGTTCCAGGCCTCCTTGAAGGTGTTGTCCTTGTAGAGGCTGGTGCCGAGCGAGTGCCACGAGATGTCCGGCACGATCGCGTCGATGCGCTTGTCCATCCCGGCGGCCACGAGCTGGATCCCGCCGCCGTACGAACCGCCCGACATGCCCACGCGCGGGTCGTTGGGTCCGTCGAGCTCGGCCTCCGGTTGCCGGGCCACGTAGTCGATGAGCGCCTGCACGTCACGGCCTTCGAAGTCCGGCCCGTCGACCGAGACCTGGCCGCCGGACTTGCCGAAGCCGCGCGGGTCCCAGGTCAGCACGTTGAAGCCGGCGTTGCGCAGCGGCCCGACGCCGACGATCCCGGTGCCCGGATCGGATGCACCGTTCTGATCCGTCGCCCCGCCGCTCGACCAGCCGGGGCCGAAGAGCACGGTCGGCGCCTCTCCCCCCGCGGCCAACCCGGCTGCCGGGAAGAAGTGCAGGGCGATCGAGGTCCCGTCGAACGAGGTGATCGTGTCGTCGCGCGCGAACGCGGGGGCGGCGGTGAACAGGGCTGCGACCAGCAGCAGCGAGGTGACGGCGGCAGCACGCATGAACAGCAACGTAGCCGAGGCGAAGGCGCTCGGTCGCGCATGAGACAAAGCGCAAGCTGGTGCGCGGCCAACTGGGACCGCGACGACGCGCTCCGTCGAAATGGGATAGGAAAGGGTCGTGGGAAAGAAGAGAGATCCCAACGAAACGCGGACCGACGTTGAGCTGATCGACGCGCGCATCGAGGAGCTGGACGACTGGCGCGGCCAGACGCTCAGCACGCTGCGGGGCTGGATCAAAGAAGCTGATCCGGAGGTGGTCGAAGAGTGGAAGTGGGGTGGGCCGGTCTGGTCGCATGACGGCATCATCTGCACCGGCGAGTCCTACAAGAAGGCCGTCAAGCTGACCTTCCTCGAGGGCGCGTCCCTGGAAGATCCCTCGGGCCTCTTCAACTCGAGTCTCGATGGCAACAAGCGCCGGGCGATCGACGTGCAAGAGGGCGTCCAGCTCGACGAGAAGGCCTTCAAGGCGCTCATCCGCTCGGCCGTCGCCTTCAACGAAGCCAAGGCGTCGAGGTGACCGACCCTTCCCGGCGGCTGAGCCGTTCAGCCCTGATCGGAGCGGGTTCGCGAGACCGACACCGCGGGTGCTGACGTGAGCGTCTGCAAGACGACGCAGTAACGCTCGGTGAGGCGCAGCAGCGTGTCGAGCTGTTGGTCGTCGGCCTGGCTGTCCAGGTCGAAGTGAAGGCGTATCTCGATGAACCCAACGGGGGCGTCGCGGTCAACCGCGAGCGTCCCGCGGAAATCCAGATCGCCCTCAGCGGTCACCGTCCCCGCCCTGACCGGGATCTCCAGGGATGTGGCAACCGAGCGCAGCGTGACGCCCGCACATGCGGCGAGTGCCTCGAGCAGCATGTCGCCAGAACACAGCTGTGTGCCATCACCGCCCGTCGCCGGGTGCAGCCCCGCCACAGCGATTGCCCGCCCGGTATTCACCGAGCACGACACACCATCGTCCAAGTCACCAGTCGCCGAAAGCGTGATCACGGCCGCCCCGGGGTCGTTCCGGTAGCGCTCCTTGAGCGGCCGCTGTCGCTCCTGCAACTCCGCGCGATTCACGACCGATGCTCCTCTCCTCGACGGACCGCCCGCCACGACACACCTTCGCCTGTCTGGCTCCAGGGACGCTATCCGTTAACTGATAGTTAGGCGATTACCTAAGTGATGTGCTACGGTCGCCGCCGTGCCCACCGCGCAGGCCCAGCATCTCGACCAGGCGTTCCACGCCCTCGCTGACGGCAGCCGCCGCGCGATGGTGGCGCGGCTCACCCGCGGCCCCGCCTCGGTGAGCGAGCTCGCGGCGCCGCTGGACATGTCGATGCCCTCGGTGCTGCAGCATCTCGACGTGCTGCAGCGCAGCGGGCTCGTGCGGTCCGAGAAGGTCGGTCGCGTCCGCACGTGCCGGCTCGAGCCCGGCCCGATGCACACGGTCGAGCAGTGGGTCGCCGAGCACCGCGGCGCGTGGGAGCGCCAACTCGACCGCCTGGGCGACGTCCTCGACGACGCCTTCCCCAACGACAAAGGAGCGCCGCAGTAGATGAGCATCCACGAGCACCACTTCACCCTCGAACGGCGCTTCCGCCAGACCCCACAGCAGACGTTCCAGGCGTTCGCCGACGCCGCACTCAAGCGGCGCTGGTTCGGGGCGCCCGACGGCTGGTCCGAGACCGAGTTGTCGCTGGACTTCCGCGTCGGCGGCGGCGAGCTGAGCGCGGGGCGTGACCCCGGGGGCACGCATCACCTGTTCCGCAGCCGCTTCCACGACATCGTCGATGGTGAGCGGATCGTGTTCACCTACGACTTGCTCCTGGATCACCGTCTGATCTCGGTGTCCCTGACGACCGTTCAGACGCGCCCCGACGACGGCGGCGGCACCCACCTGATCTTCAGCGAGCAGGGCGCGTTCCTCGACGGCCTCGAGGACCCGGCCGAGCGCGAGCACGGCACGGGGCTGCTGCTCGACGGCCTCGAGACGTTCCTCGCCAGCGAGGTGTCGGCGTGAGCCTTGTCCTGCACGAGCACCCCTTCGCGATGTACTGCTGGAAGCCGCTGATCGCCCTCTACGAGCGCGACGTGCCGTTCACGGCCGAGCTCGTGGAGGACCGCTCGGCGCTTGCGGCGCTGTGGCTGCCGGCATCGATCCCCGTCCTTGTCGACGACGGCCTCGTGGTGCCCGAGTCCTCGACGATCGTCGAGCACCTCGACCGCCACGGCGACGCGCCGCCGCTGATCCCCGACGACCCCGCCGACGCGCTTCGCACGCGAATCTGGGACCGCGTGGTCGACGGCCACGTCTCAACACCGGTGCAGACGATCGTCGGCGACGCGCTCCGCGCCGACGACGCCAAGGACCCGCACGGCGTCACCCAGGCCCGTGCCGCGCTCGACGTCGGCTACGCGACGCTGGCGCGGCAGCTCGAAGGCCGCGAGCACGACGGCTGGCTGACCGGCGACCGCTTCACGCTGGCCGACTGCGCGGCGGCGCCCGCCCTGCACTACGCCGACGTCGTCCATCCACTGGATCGCGACGCGCACCCGACGCTGGCCGCCTACGTCGACCGGGTGCTGGCGCGCCCGTCGGTTGCGCGCGTCATCGACGAGGCGCGCCCCTACCGCGAGCTGTTCCCGCTGCCATGGCCCGAACACGTGGGCTGAGGCGGCGTTGCCGCCATGGACGAGACGCAGGAGACTGACCTGCGCCCTCCATGTCGTTCAAAGCGGAAGTCCGGCGAGCGCTCCCTCTGACACAAAGCAGCAGCGCAGTCTGCGTGATTGCGACCAGACTCTCACCTGAAGGCAGGCATATGACACGCACACGGATCCACAACCTCTCCATCTCGCTGGACGGCTTCGCCACCGGTGAGGGCCAGAGCGCGGACGCGCCCATCGGGCATGCCGGAAGACGGCTACACGAGTGGTTGATCGCCACGCGCTTCGGTGCGCCGATAGTGGGTCTTGCCGGGGGCAGCGCGGGCACCGACGATGCACTCGCCCAGCAGCACGAGCCTGGGATCGGCGCCGAGATCATGGGTGCGGGGAAGTTCGGTCCGCCGGGCTGGCAGGACGACGCCGACTG
>JAWVFY010000024.1:0-4915 GCA_033855575.1 Solirubrobacteraceae bacterium | reverse complement strand
GTGGCCGAGGCCGCCCGCCTGCGGGCGATCTACCCCTGAGAACGGCTGGGCTCAGTGCAGGTCGTCGCCGGTCGCCGCGGGGGGCCGCGACTCCTCGGCCAGCGACGTGATGGCCAGCGCCCCGCGGGCCGCGTCCTGCAGGACGTCGTTGGCCTCCTCGGCCGAGCGGGCGTAGAGCTCGACGAGCAGGTGCACGACGATCTTGTCGCCGTCGTGCTTGTGGAAGCGCACGTGGGTGAAGAACTCGCGCGTGCCGTGGTCGCCGAACGCGGCGAAGGACAGGCTGTCGCCTGCGTCGGGGCCCGAGCAGGTCTCGACCTCGTCGGCGTCGACCGCCACCGTGCAGGAGGCGACCCATGGCGTGCCGGCGACCATGCGCTCCCAGCGGTCCTCGATCGGCTCCACGCGGCCATCGCGGAAGCCCAGGTGGGGCTGGTCGTGCATGCAGTCCAGGCACTGCACGACGGCCTCCTGGACCTCGTCGACCACATCGGCCCGCTCGCCGGTCTCTGGGTCGATCTTGTGGATGCCCTCGTAGTGGACCTGGACCTCCAGGTCGGTCGACCAGCAGCGGTAGCAGCGCAGCCAGCTCCGGGTGTCCACTGAGCCCTCCATCCGATGTGAGTCTAGGCTGCCACGCCATGGCTGACACGGTGCTCACGGAACGTGCCGATGGCGTTGCGACTCTGACGCTGAACAGGCCCGAGCGCCTCAATGCGATCACCGCGGAGCTCGCCGAGGACCTGCGCGCGGCGCTGGCGGCGGCCAACGCCGACGACCAGGTCAGGGTCGTGCGGCTGCGCGGCGCGGGGCGCGCCTTCTGCGCCGGCTACGACATCGGGTGGGGCTCGGCGTCGATGGTCGGGGCCGAGGGCGACCGCCCGTGGGACCCGATGGCCGACCTGCGGACGATGAACGCCTTCGTCCAGGACACCTACATGGCGCTCTGGCGCTCGCCCAAGCCCGTCGTCTGCCAGGTCCACGGGTTCTGCGTCGGCGGCGGCACCGACTTCGCCCTGTGCTCGGACCTGATCGTCTGCGCCGAGGACTGCCGGATCGGCTACCCGCCCGCCCGCGTGTGGGGCTCGCCGACGACCGCGATGTGGACCTACCGGCTTGGGCTCGAGCGCTCCAAGCGCCTGCTGCTGACCGGCGACGCGCTCGACGGGGCCACGGCCGCGGCGTGGGGCCTGGCCAGCGAGGCCGTCCCCGCCGATGAGCTCGATGCCGCCGGCCTGGCGCTGGCCCGGCGCGTGGCCCGGCTGCCGGCCAACCAGCTGCACATGATGAAGCTCCTGGTCAACCAGGTCGTCGAGCAGATGGGGCTGGCCACCACGCAGCTGATCGGCACGCTGCTCGACGGTGCGGCGCGCCACACGCCCGAGGGCGTCGACTTCACCCGTCAGGCGATGCAGGACGTCCGCGGCGCGGTCGCCCGGCGCGACGGCCCGTTCGGCGACTACGGCCAGGGTCCGGCGACCGCGGGCCCGTGACCGAGCCGCTCGGCGTCCTGCTGGCCGGCGGCGCGAGCCGCCGCATGGGGACCGACAAGCCGCTCGTCGAGCTCGCCGGCCGGCCGCTGCTGCACTACCCGCTCGCCGCGCTGGAGGCGGTCCTGACCGAGGTGGTCGTCGTCTGCAAGGAGCACACGCCGCTGCCCGACGTCGCCGGACGGGCGGCGATCTGGTGCGAGCCCGAACCCGACCGCCACCACCCGCTGCTGGGCGTACGCGCCGCGCTGCGCAGCGCGCCGGGCCGCGCGGTGCTGGTCGTCGCGGGCGACCTGCCGCTGGTCGCGCCCGACGACCTGCGCGCGCTGCTGGCCGGCGCTGCTGGGCGCGCGGTCGTGGCCCGGGCGGCCGGCCGCCTGCAACCGCTGCTGGCGCGCTACCCGCCAGGCGCTCTTGCCGTGCTCGACGCCATGGCACCCGACGAGGCGGCCACCGATGTCGTGGTGCGCCTGGAGCCGCTGATCGTCGACCTCGGCGAGCGAGCCGCCTTCAACGTCAACGTCCCGGAGGACCTGCTCCAGGCGTCGGCGCTCCTCCTGGATCGCTAGCCGAACGTGAACGAGTAGGCGGCCACGCCGTCGGACGGGCGCAGCTCGAGCGTGTGGATGCCGACCGTACGGAAGTGGGCCAGCGTGTAGAGCCGCTGCGTGCGCACCGCGAACGTGCGGGTCACGCGCCCGTCGATCGACAGCTGCACGTGCCCGGTGCCATGGGGCGGTGGCGAGAGGACCAGGTAGACGTCGCGGGCCTGGACGTTGGCGCCCAGCGTGGCGCCGACGCCCGCCCGCGCGGCCTGCGAGCCGATGGTCCAGATCCCCCCGAGACTGAAGTGGCTGAGCGCCAGCTTGGCCGGCGGGGTGCGGGTGTAGGCCACGGTTCCGTGCCGCGGCGCGTTGGCGAAGCGCTCGGCGCGGGAGGTGCCCACGTAGGTCTCCGGCGTGGTCTGCTGGGACGGCGTGATCGCGCCCCGGGGCCTGGCCATGCCCCCGAGGCACCTGGCGCCCGCGGCGGCCAGCAGCGTGCGGATGGCCCGCTCGCTGCCCGCGTAGTCGCCCTCGCCGAGCTGGCCGTGGCGGACGTGCCCGTGCGCGTCGATCAGGTACTCGGCCGGCCACGCCTGGTTGGACCACGCCTGCCAGGTCTTCAGCTCGTTGTCCTGCACGACGGGGTAGGTCAGGCCGTCGTCGTGGATCGCCCGCTGCACGTTGCCGGCCTCCTTCTCGAAGGAGAACTCCGGCGAGTGCACGCCGACGATGACCAGCCCGTCCCTGTGGTACTTGGCGTACCAGGCCTTGAGGTAGGGCAGCGTGCGGATGCAGTTGATGCAGGTGTAGGTCCAGAAGTCGACGAGCACGACGTGGCCGCGCAGGCCCCGGAGCGTCAGCGGCCGGTCGCCCGGGGTGTTGAACCAGCGCTGGTTGCCGACGAAGTCCGGCGCGGGCCCGTAGTCGCGCAGCTTGGCGCCCGCGGCGGCCGCGGGAGCCCCCGTGGCCGCCGCGAAGCGCGAGCGGCCGCGCAGGTTGTCGAGCCGGGCCTGGACCGCGTGGGACTTCTCGAGCCCGCTGGCCAGGTTGACGTCGGGGATGTTGCGGGCGATCGAGTTCTCCAGCCTGACGTCGAGCTGGAGCGCCATGATCACGGCGGTGGCGACGAGCACCGCGCCCATCGCGCGCTGGAGCGTGGCGCTGCGATTGCCCCGCCGCAGCGGGGCCAGCAGCCGCCGGCCGCCCAGCGAGAGCACGAGCAGGACGGCCGACGAGCCGATCGCGTAGGCGGCGCCGATCAGCAGCGTCCGGCCGCTCACCGAGCCGACGGCGATCACCGCGGTGAGGATCGGCCCCGCGCAGGGAACGTAGACGAACCCGAGCGCCGCACCGACGCCAAGTCCCGACCAGAACCCGTCGCCGGCCGTGCGCGGCCCGAACCGGCCCAGCCGCGAGAGCGGCGCCTCCAGGTGCGCCGCGACAGCCGGCACGAACATGACGACCCCGGCGAGCGCCAGCACCCCGATCGCGATGTCGCGGGTGATCGAGTCGCCGAGGCCGACGCCGTGCAGGACCGAGGCCAGGCCGACGATCGTCAGCGTGAACGTGACCGCCAGGCCGAGGACGATGCCCAGCGGGCGGCGCCGCCCGCCCGCCGCCCCGGCGGCCAGCAGCGCCGGCAGCACGGGCAGCACGCACGGGCTCACGGCGGTGGCCGCGCCGGCGATCAGGGCGAAGAGGGCGAGCAGCAGCATCGTCGACGTCTCCGTCCGTTGTACTCCTCGGACGTTACGGGCCGGTCAGCCGCCGATGGCGGACATCGTGCGCAGCGGCTGGACGAACCCGGGCTCGTTGACGTGGTGCTTGAGCTCCTTGCGCCACACGGCGGCGCGGACGATCTCCTCGAGGTCGTCGTCGGTGGCGCCGGCGCGCAGCGGGCCGCGCAGATCGGTCTCGTTGAGGCTGAACAGGCAGGTGCGCAGCCGGCCGTCGGCGGTGATGCGGATGCGGTCGCAGTCGCCGCAGAACGGCTCGCTGACCGGGTTGACGAAGCCGACGTGGCCGGCGCCGTCGGCAAAGCGCCAGACGCGTGCGGTGGCGCCCGGCTCGCGTGCCACCGGCTCGAGCGGCCACTCCTGCTGGATGATCGCGCGGATCTCCTCGCCGGTCAGCACCTGGTCGATGTCCCACGCGCGATCGGCGTCGAGCGGCATGAACTCGATGAAGCGCACCTGGAAGGGCCGCTCGCGGGCGAAGCGGGCGAACGGCAGGACCTCCTGCTCGGTGAACCCGCGGATCGCCACCGCGTTGAGCTTGATCTGCACGCGGTCGCTGAAGGCCGCCAGCGCGTCGAGCCCGCGCAGCACGCGCGGCAGCGCGTCGCGCCGGGTCATGGCGAAGAACCGGTCGCGCTGGAGCGAGTCGGCCGAGACGTTGAAGCGCCGAACGCCGGCGTCGACGAGCGCCTCCGCGTCGCGCTCGAGCAGGAAGCCGTTGGTCGTCAGCGCCACCTCCTCGATGTGCGGCACGAGCATCGCCGCGAGCCGCGGGAACTCGCGACGGACCAGCGGCTCGCCGCCGGTCAGCCGCAGCGACGCGATGCCCATCGACGCCAGCAGTGCGACCAGCCTCTCGATCTCCTCGAAGCTGAGCACGGCGTCGCGCTCCAGCCACGGCAGGCCCTCGGCGGGCATGCAGTACTGGCAGCGGAAGTTGCAGCGGTCGGTGACCGAGATCCGCACGTCGCGGATGAGACGGTCGTGGCCGTCCTGCAGCGGACGGATTGGATTAATCTTGTTCATCACGCCTCCATGTCCCCGAACGACCCCCGCTCTTGCTCAGCAGCTCTATCTGCTCTACCACTACCCCGCGCTCGATGCCCTTGACCATGTCGTAGATCGTGAGCGCGCCGGCGGCGCA
>JAWVFY010000023.1:0-5168 GCA_033855575.1 Solirubrobacteraceae bacterium | reverse complement strand
CGGGCTTCGCCGACGTGCGCGCGCTGGTGCGCCACGGTGGCGGGCTGGACTGGCGCGAGGCGCCCGTCGCGCAGGCGTGTGCGCTGCCCTACGACCGGCTCCTCTACCGCGCCCGCGCGGTCCTGGTCTGCCGGACGCCGTAGCCCGCCAGCCCGAGCAGCGTCGCGAGCGCCGCCAGGCTGACGATCCAGCCCAGCGTCCAGCTCGCCGGGCGGTAGCGCATCTCCACGGTGTGCGTGCCCGGCCCCAGCCGGACCGCGCGCAGCAGGTAGTCGACCCGCAGGATCGGCGCGGGCCGGCCATCGACCGTGGCTTGCCAGCCCGGGAAGTGCAGGTCGTCGAGGACCAGCAGGCCGGTGCCGGTCATCTGAGCTCGCGCCACGACGTCCTCGGGTGCATAGCGGATCAGGCGCGCGGTGCCCGGGGTCCCGCCCGAGAGGCCGGCGACCAGCTGCTGGACGATCGCCTCGCGGCGGCCGTCGAAGCCCGGCGCCAGCACGGCGTGCAGCGCGGCCGCGTCGTCAGGCACCGGGCGCGCGGCGCCCACCACCGCCAGCTTGGGCATCGCCCGCGCGTTGGCGTAGATCTTCGCGTCGGCCCCCCGGTAGGCCAGCCGCAGGCCCGGCACCCGGGCGAAGGACGGCCCGTCGGGCGCCTCGAGGACGTCGGCGGTGCCGAGGAGGCTCAGGGCGGGCATCGTCTTCGCGCTGATCGGTGCCAGCAGCGTGGACGGGACGAGCAGCTGTGCGCTCGAGACGCCGGCGCGCCACAGCCGGCTGTAGCGCCGCTCGACGGGATAGTCGTAGCTGCGGGCGTCGTAGAGGCCGTAGTTCATCGCCGCGTTGGGCCACAGCGGGAAGTACAGGCCGGTCGACGCCCCCACGAACCGGGCCGGCGTCCGGGCCTGCAGGTAGCGGATCGCCGGGGTCGGGGCCAGGTTCGCGCGCTCCGCGCGGACCGCGGGGTTCTCGCCCACGTTGGCCCGGAACAGGTCGGCGGCCACCACGAGCAGGACCAGGCCGGTGAACAGGGGCGCCGAGAGCCGGCCCCGCGTTCTGGCGGCCAGCAGCGCCACGCCCGCCACCACGAACGGCAGCCACACCAGCAGCTCGGCGCCGCGCGTGATCTTCACGCCCAGCGGGTCGAACTGCGCGCGCTCTTGGGCGAAGCCCCAGGCCACGCGCAGCGCCTCACCCAGGTGACTCGGCGCGAGGTATCCGCGCGCAGCGACCAGCAGCACCGGCCCGGCGACCAGCAGCGCGGCGAGGAGCCGGAACGCGACCCGTCCTCGGCCCGCCAGGCGGCCGCGCGCCCGGGCGAGATCGTCGAGCCCCATCCCGGCCAGGATCGCGACGGCCACCACGTAGTAGGCGCTCAACCGAGTGTTGTGGACCGTCGAGAAGCCCGGCAGGTGCTGGATGACCCACGAGAACGGCTGCAGCCCGACCACCACCGCCATCGCAACCGCCCCGAGCAGCGCGAGGCCGATCCGGCCACGACTCGGTCGCGCCAGTGCATAGCCGGCCAGCAGGAGCGCCAGCGCGCCCAGGTAGTACGGGCGCCCGACCAGGAAGTCGGCGGTCAGCGGCGTCTGGGTGGGCCGGCCGAACCAGTTGCCGAACACAATGCCCATGAGCGAGCCCGCAGGCTCCTTGGCGACGATCCCGGTGCGCAGCTCGAGGTCGGCCGATTGCGTGAGCAGCTCGACGAACGGCGCCAGCGCCGCCGCCGCCAGCGCGGCCCCCAGCGCGAGCCCGCCCGCCGCCGCGGCCAGCGGCGCCATCACCACCGCACGGCCCTCCGCGCGCCAGCGCTGGCCGAGCCGCACGACGAAGTAGCCCGTGGCCAGGACCAGCTCGTGAAAGCTCGACTCGGGATGACCGGCGACGAACTGCAGGCCGACCACGAGCCCCAGCCCGGCCAACGGCAGCGCCGCCGGCCGGCGTGCCACTCGGTCGGCCGCCAGCAGCAGCCACGGGGCGAGGCTCCAGACGCCGGCCACCGTCCACGGCATCCAGACGACCATGAACTGCCCGAACCCGAACAGCGTCCCGGCCAGCAGCGCCCCGCCGAAGCCCAGCCCCACCGCGAGCCGGCAGAACAGGAACATGCCCAGCGCGGCGACGACCAGCTTCAGGACGGCACTGAGCAGCAGCGCCCAGCGCATCGGCACGACGTCGGCCGGCACCGTGTAGGGCGAGAAGACCGCCGACTGCGCGTTGGCCAGGAACGGGCGCCCGCCGCCCACGAACGGGTTCCACAGCGGCGCGTGGGGCAGGCGGCTCCGCGTGTAGCGCTCGAACGGCTCGACCTGGGTGGCGATGTCGGCCAGCTGCGGGTTCGCGTCGGCGGACTGGGGCAGCATGGTCGCCGTGTAGGGCGGCTGGGCGCGCAGGAAGCCTGCGCTCGACAGGGTGCGGCCGGGCAGGAAGGCCTGGAAGAGCAGCAGGCACGCCAGCACGGCGTAGAGCAGCGCCGCCACCAGCGGCTCGCGCCGGGTCACGGCAGCGGGACGGGGGGGACCAGCGCCCGCACCCGGGCGTTCGCCGCGCGAGCGCCGGCCGGGTCGACCCCGCTCAGTGCGGCGCCCAGCAGGTCCCAGGCCGCGACGTTGTCGGGCTCGTCGCGCACCACGGCGCGCAGGATCGCCGCCGCGCCCGGCCGGTCGCCGTGGTGCAGCCGAAGCTCGGCGCGCAGCAGGTCGACCTGGCGGTCGGGGTTCAGCGTGCCGGCCGTCGCGAGCAGGTCGCCGGCGTGAGTGGACTGCGCCGGGGTCAGGCGCGACAGGCGCGAGACGATCTGGCCGGCGCTGAAGGTGTCGCGGGCCTGCACGAGGCCCAGGACGAACCAGGCGCAGCCGGCGATCGCGACGGCGAGCACCGCCAAGCGCAGGCCGAGGCGGGGCGAGGCAGGCACGCGCGCAGTATGCCCGATGGCCCCGCCGTCCCCGCGGCGGCGTGTGCCACGATGGCGCCGCCTGTGAACGCCCACGCGCGCCGCTTCCCCCTGGTCGACTCGCTGCGCGGCATCGCCGCGCTCATGGTGCTCACCCTGCACGCCATCGGCATCTTCGCCGGCGGTACCCGGCCGGACGCCGCGCTGCGGCCCTACGTGGCCCGCCTGGAGTCCGGGGTCGTGGTGTTCCTCCTGATCTCGGGCTTCCTGCTCTACCGGCCGTTCGTCCGCGCCCACCTGCACGCCGAGCCCGTGCCGGCCACCGGCGCCTACGCCTGGCGGCGGTTCCTGCGCATCGTGCCGGCCTACTGGGTGGCGCTGCTGATCGCGGCGATCGCGGTCCCGCTGACCGGGGTGCTGACCGCCAAGGGCATCCCGACCTACTTCGGGTTCGCCCAGATCTACGCGGCCGGCACGATCGGCGGCGGGATCGCGCCGGCGTGGACGCTGGGCCTCGAGCTGACGTTCTATGCCTTCCTGCCGCTGTGGGCCTGGGGGCTGCGCCGCGTGACCCCCCGTGGAGCTCCCGGCGCGCTGCGCACCCAGGTGGTGGGGCTCGTCGCGCTGATCGCCTTCAGCGAGCTCTACAAGGCGCTGGTGTTCGCGGTGGGGGGCGCCCACAACGCCCGCGTCTCCCCGGCGCTGGTGGCGCTGCCGGGCTACATCGACGAGTTCGCCATCGGGATGCTGCTCGCGGTGGCCAGCGTGGTGCTCGACGACCGGCCCGCCCCGCGGGCGGTGGCGGCGCTCGCGCGGCGCCCGTGGCTGGCCTGGCTCGGCGCGCTGGCCGCCTTCCTGCTGGTCAGTCGCGGCATCGGCCTGCACGGCGACGCGGTCGGCGACGTCTACACCGCCCCCCGCTACTTCGCACGCAACGCGCTCTACGGGCTCTTCGCGCTGCTGCTGATCGTGCCGGCGGTCCTCGGCGACGAGCGCCGCGACGCGATCCGTCGCCTGCTCGGCAGCCGCCTGCTCCTGTGGCTGGGGCTGATCTCCTACGGCATCTACCTCTGGCACTGGCCGGTGCTGCTGCGGCTGAGCAACTGGAACCTCGCCAGCGTGCATGGCATCCACCCATACCTGCTGTGGGGGGTGACCGCCGGCGGCCTGAGCATCGCCCTGGGCGCGGCGAGCTACTACCTCGTCGAGCGCCCCGCTCTGTCGCTCAAACGCCTGGTCGGGCGGCCGCCGGCGATGCCCGGCGAGGCCATCGCCGAGCCCGCCCCTGCCGCTCCAGCCTCGGGATAGAGTGGCCCGGATGAGCGAGCCGGCCCTCTCGGTCGTCATCCCGGTCTTCAACGAGGAGGCCGAGATCGAGCGCATCCTGCGGGCCGTGCGCGGCGCGCTGGAGGCCCGGGGGGGCGACTGGGAGATCCTCGTCGTCGACAACGCCAGCACGGACCGGACCCGCGAGCTCGCGACTCCGCAGCTCGAGGGCGAGCGCGTCCGGCTGCTGGCCAACGAGGCCAACCGCGGCAAGGGCTACTCGATCCGCCGCGGGATGCTCGAGGCCCGGGGCGAGCTGCGGCTGATGTGCGACGCCGATTGCGAGCCGTCCCTGGCCTCGCTGGGCGCCATGCTCGCCGCTGCACGCGATGCCGACGTCGTGGTGGGCTCGCGGCTGGCGCCCGAGGCCGAGGTCATCCGCGCCCAGCCGCTGCGCCGCCGCCTGGTGGGGTCGACCTTCCTGCTGCTCTGCCGGGCGATCATGAGGCCGCCCGCCAAGGACGTCTTCTGCGGCTTCAAGCTGTTCCGGGCCGAGGCGGCCGAGGCGGTGTTCGCCCGCACGCGGCTCGACGGGTGGAGCTTTGACGTCGAGGCGCTGTCGCTCGCCCAGGCGCTCGGCTACCGGGTGCGCTCGTGCGGCATCGTGTGGGTCAACCGGCCCGACTCGCGGCTGTCGATCCGCAGCACGATCGTGCCCGTGCTGCGCGAGCTCCTGGCCGCGCGGCGCTACGTGCGCGGCGTGGCGGCCGGCCACGCCGCGCAGCGCGCCGAGGCCCAGCCCGGCACGGTCGAATCACTCTCTAAGACGTGAGCGCCGTGTGGCGCGGCCGCGCTCGCAGGCCGAGCGCGAGGACGCCCGACGCGGCCACGCACTGCAGGCCGAAGACCACCGCGGCGAAGGACAGGATGCTCGCGCCGCCCGCGGCCAGCAGCAGCGGCTCGACGATCGCCACCAGCCCCAGGACCCACAGGAAGCTGCGCTGGCC
>JAWVFY010000022.1:0-7529 GCA_033855575.1 Solirubrobacteraceae bacterium | reverse complement strand
ACCCGTGCCGCCGCCTCTGCGCTGCGGCCCTGGGCCTTGTAGCCGCCGAGGGCCGTCGCGGTCTGCGGTGTCAAACCGACGTGACCCATGACCGGGATCCCGGCGTTGGCGATGGCGCGAGCCCGGGCGACCGACGTCTCGCCGCCGCCCTCGAGCTTGACCGCGTCGCAGCCGGTCTCCTTGACGAAGCGCACCGCGGTGGCGATCGCCTGCTCGTCGGAGACCTCGTAGGAGCCGAACGGCAGGTCGCCGACCAGCAGGGGGGTGCGCAGGCCGCGGCGCACCGCGGCGGCGAGCATCAGCATCTCCTCCAGCGGCACCGGGACCGTCGACGGGTAGCCGAGGACCGTCATCGCGCCGGAGTCGCCGACCAGCACCATGTCGACGCCCGCCATCTCGGCGGCGCGGGCGCTGGGGAAGTCGTAGGCGGTGACCATGACGATCGGCTCTCCCAGCGCCTTCTTCTCGTGCAAGCTCGGCAGGGTGACCGGGAGCCGGACGGGCTCGTTGGACGCGGCGATCTGCGACGGATGGGCGGACATCAGCGGGCCTCGGCGGTGAGCAGGGTGGCGACCTCGGCATCGACGTCGATGATGCGGTTGCCGGCGTCGACGTGGACGACGCGCGGCTCGTGGTGCTCCAGGTCGGCCCGGTCGTAGGAGCCGTAGGAGATGACGATGATCGTGTCGCCGCGGTGGACGAGGCGGGCGGCCGCGCCGTTGACCTTCATGGCGCCCGAGCCGCGCTCGCCGGCGATCGTGTAGGTCTCGAAGCGGGCGCCGTTGTCGACGTCGACGACGGCCACCTGCTCGAACTCGAGGATGTCGGCGGCCTCGAGCAGGTCCGGATCGACGGTGATCGACCCGACGTAGTGCAGGTCGCTGTCGGTCACCGTCGCGCGGTGGATCTTGGACTTCAACATGGTCCGGTTCATGAGAGCGTTGCGCCTCCCGGCGCCGAGCGGAGGGTCGTGTTGTCGATCAGGCGGACGCCGCCGATCTGGGCGGCGACCGCGAGCAGGACCTCGCCGTCGATCGTCTCGACGGGAGCGAGGGTGTCGGTGTCGACGAGCTCGAGGTACTCGGGCTCGACGGAGTAGGGCTTCATGGCGGCCAGCGCGGCGGCGCGCACGCGGGCGGCGTCGCGCTCGCCAGCCGCGACGGCGGCCTCGGCGGCGTGCAGGGCGCGGCTCAGCGCGAGCGCTCGCAGCCGCGGGGCACCGACGGCGGAGCCGTTGGTCCGATTGAGCCGCACGTTGCGGCTCGACAGCGCCAGGCCGTCGGGCTCGCGGACCGTCGGTGCGACGTCGATGCGCACGGGCATGTCGAGGTCGCGGACGAGCTTGCGGACGACCAGCGCCTGCTGGGCGTCCTTCTGGCCGAAGTACGCCACGTCGGGGCCGACCATGTTCAGGAGCTTGGTGACGACGGTCGTCACGCCGTCGAAGTGCCCGACGCCGCGGTGGGCGCCCTCGAGCGTCTCGGTGATCCCGCGGATCGCGACGGTCGTCGAGAACCCGGGGGGATAGACCTCCTCGGCGGAGGGCGCGAAGAGCATGCCGGCGCCGGCGGCCGCGGCGAGCTCGGCGTCGCGGGCCTCGTCGCGCGGATAGGCGTCGAGGTCGCCCGGGTCGTTGAACTGGGCCGGGTTGACGAACAGCGAGACGACGACCTCGTCGCAGTCGGCCGCGGCGCGGCGGACCAGCGACAGGTGGCCGTCGTGCAGGTACCCCATCGTGGGGACCAGGCCGATGCTGCGGCCCTCGCGGCGGGCGCCCGCGAGCGCGGCTCGCAGCTCGGCGACGGTGCGCAGCGTCCTCATCGTGACACCACCGCCATCTCGCGCGTCGCCTCGGCGAGCGCGTCGAAGAGCTCGAGCAGCTCGGGGGCGCGATCGGCGACGGCGTCCCGCTGGCGCTCGACGGTCGCGTGGTCGCCCCGGGCGATCGGGCCCGTCAGGGCGCGCTCGGCACCGAGGGCCGCCCAGTTCTCGACCGTGGCGCGCACCAGCGGGACGAGCAGGTCGCGCTGCGCTCCGGTGGTGGCGAGGAGCCGCTCGGCGGCGCCCTCCAGCGTGACGAGGAAGTTCGAGGCCATCGAGGCCGCGGCGTGGTAGGCGGCGCGGTCGTCGTCGTCGATCTCGACGGCGATCATGCCCAGGCGGGCGGCGAGGTCGTGGGCCGCGGCGAGAGCGCGCGGCGTCGAGCCCGCCACGGCACATCGCGCGCCGGAGAAGGCGGCGTGAACGCCGGCGCCGGAGGCGACCGTCATCAGCGGATGCAGGCTGAGGGCCTCGTGGGGGGCCAGCGGCTCGAGCGTGGTGGCGCCCGAGCAATGGCCGACGAGCCGGCCCTGCGGGACGAGCGCGGCCGCCGCGGCGATCTCGGAGTCCGGGACGCACAGCAGCACGATGTCGGCGCCCGCGCCGTCGCTCCCGCGGCCCAGCGGCTCGCCGGCGTTCAGCGCTGCGGCCAGCGCGAATCCCAGACGTCCGCGTCCTATGACGGAGATGGTGGCAGTCAAGAGTCGGTCCAGTTCCCTTCGGGATACCGGCGCGTTATGAACAAGAGTACCCCGCAATCTGCGAAGAGCAACTCCTGGTGTTCGTTCCCGGCCCGGTTAGCATCGGAGCGTGCCCTCCCAGGAGGACCGCCGCGAGGCCCTCAAGGCCGTTTACGCCCAGGCGCGGGGCTGCGTGCGCTGCCCGCAACTGGTGCAGGGGCGCCAGTCCGTGGTCTTCGGAGCGGGCAACGCCGACGCCGACCTGATGTTCATCGGCGAGGCCCCGGGCGCCACCGAGGACCAGCTCGGGCTGCCGTTCGTGGGTCAGGCGGGCAAGCTGCTCGACCGGCTGCTTGACGAGATCGGCCTCGCCCGCGAGGACGTCTTCATCCACAACGTCCTGTGCTGTCGGCCGCCCGGCAACCGCGACCCGCTGCCGATCGAGATCGAGAACTGCCACGAGTGGCTGCTGGAGAAGGTCCGCCTGGTGGAGCCGCGCGTGGTCTGCACGCTGGGCAACTTCGCCACGAAGCTCCTGCGCGGCGAGCCCGTCGGCATCACACGGCTGCACGGGCAGGCCGAGATCCGCGTGATCGGCGACCGTGCCGTGCGCCTCTACCCACTCTTCCACCCCGCCGCCGCGCTCTACACGCCGTCCAACGTCGAGGTGCTGCGCGCCGACTTCGCGCGGATCCCGGAGCTGCTGGCGCTCGAGCCGCCGCCCCAGCCGAGCGTCCCGGAGCCGGTGATCCCCGAGCCGCAGCCGGCCGCCGAGTCAGAGCCGGAGCCGGAGCCGGAGCCCGAAGCCGTGCCGGCCGGCCAGCTCGGCCTGTTCTAGACCGCGCGGCCGGCACCGGCGCGCTGCGCCTAGGGGAAGATCCCCGCCGTGCGCCTGCGCCTCCGCCATGCCGCCGTTCCGATCCTCCAGAGCGCGCTGGCGGCCACGATCGCCTGGATCGTCGCGAGGCACCTCATCGGCCACCCGCGGCCGTTCTTCGCGCCGATCGCTGCGGTGATCGTCATCGGGGTCGGGCCCGGGCGGCGCACGCGCCGGGCCATCGAGGTCTGGCTGGGCGTCACGCTCGGAATCCTGGTCGCGGACCTGCTCGTGCACGTGATCGGCACGGGCAGCGTGCAGCTCGCCCTGGTCGTCGTGCTGGCCATGGGCGCGGCGGTGGCCTTCGGGGGAAGCCCGCTGCTGGTCAACCAGGCGGCGGCGTCGGCCGTGCTGATCACGACCTTGCAGCCGAAGGGCGGCCAGCGGTTCGTCGACGCGCTGGTCGGCGGGGCGATCGGGATCGCGGTCCACGCCGTGCTGCTGCCGATCGACCCCGTGGCCACCGCCCGCCGGGCGCTCGAGCCGCTGCTGGCCGACCTCGGGGCGGTGCTCGACGACGTGGCGGTGGCCCTGCGCACGCGCGATCCCGACGCCGTGCAGCGCGCGCTGCTGGCCGGCCGCGACGTCGCCGGGCTCCAGCCCGGGCTGCGCGATGCTCTCGAGGTCGCCGCCGAGACCGCCCGGATCTCGCCGGGGCGCCGGGCGTCGCGGGCGCCCGTCGAGCGCTACCGCGAGACGCTGACCTGGCTCGACGCCGCGATCCGCGACGTGCGCGCGCTCGCGCGGGCGGCGGTCCGGGCCGTCGAGCTCGCCGACGCCGTCCCGCCCGAGGTGATCGACGCGGTGGACGATCTCGCAGCGGCCGTCCGCGGGCTGGGGGAGGCGCTGCGCGGCGACGACACCGGCGTCCGCGAGGCGGCCCTGCGTGCGGCGGGCCGTGCGACCCGCGCGCTCGAGCAGACCGCCAACCTGTCGGTCAGCGTGATCGTCGGCCAGGTCCGCTCGACCGCGGTCGATCTCCTGCGGGTCCTGGGCATGAGCGGCGAGGAGGCGCGTCGGCGGGTGCGCGAGGCCGCCCGCGCGCGCTAGCCGGCGAGCGCGGCGCGCAGGTCCGCCACGAGGTCCTCGGGGTCCTCGATGCCGCAGCTCAGCCGCACGAGATCGGCCGGGACGGCCGCGGCGCTGTCCTGCACAGACTGGTGGGTCATCGCCTGGGGGACCTCGATCAGGGACTCGACGCCGCCCAGCGACTCGGCCAGGGTGAACAGCTCGGTGGCCGAAGCGATCCGCACCGCGTCGGGGTGGCGGAAGCTGACCATCCCGCTGAACCCGGGCCAGCGCACGTCGGAGACGCCGTCGGCGCCGCGCAGGAAGTCGACGACGGCCGCGGCACTGCGCGCGTGGGCCTCCATCCGCAGGTGCAGCGTGCGCAGCCCGCGGTGCACGAGGAAGCAGTCCAGTGGGCCCGGCACGGCGCCGATCGAGTTCTGCAGGAAGCGCAGCTGCTCGTGGTGCGCGGGATCGCGCGCGATGGCGGCGCCGCCGACGACGTCGGAGTGCCCTCCGACGTACTTCGTCGTCGAGTGCACGACGATGTCGGCGCCCTGCTCGAGCGGCCGCTGGTTGGCGGGGGTCGCGAAGGTGTTGTCGACGGCGACGAGCGCCGGGCCCTTGCGAGCGACGACCGCGGCGATGTCGACGACGTGCAGCAGCGGGTTGGTCGGCGTCTCGACCCAGATCAGCCGTGTCTCGGGCCGGACGGCCCGCTCGAGTGCCTCGAGGTCGGTCTGGTCGACCATGTCGTAGCGCAGCCCCCAACGGGCCAGGACCTTGTCGACCAGTCGGTACGTGCCGCCGTAGAGGTCGGCGGGCAGGATCACATGCGCACCGGCCTCCGCCGCCATGGTGATCACCGCGTGCTCGGCGGCCAGGCCGCTGGAGAACGCGACGCCAAGGCCGCCCTCGAGCTCGCCCAGCGCCGCCTCCAGTGCCGCGCGCGTCGGGTTGGCGCTGCGGGCGTAGTCGTAGTCGCCAACGAACTCGCCGGGGGCCGGCTGCACGTAGGTGGACGTCTGATGGATCGCCGGGATCACCGAGCCGTAGCTCGGATCGGGCGTCAGCCCGGCGTGGACCACTCGCGTCGCGAACTTCATGGTGGCCCTAGCTTGCCAGGGCTTCGAGCAGGTCGGCCCGCGTGACGATGCCCGCCGCGCGGCCGTCCTGGGTGACCAGCAGCGCCTGGCCCTCGCCGACCAGCAGCGCCACCGCGTCGCGCACAGGATCCTCGGCGGCCACGGCCGGGAACGGCGGCTCCATGACGTCGACGATCTCGGCGTCGAGGACCGACGGGTCCTGCGCGGCGTGCTTGAGGAGCCCGCGCTCGCCGATCGAGCCGACGACGACGTTGGGGTCCTGCGCGCTGACCACCGGCAGCTGGGAGACGCGATGCTCGTGGAGCAGCGCCACCGCGTCGCGCACCCGGTGGTGGGTCTCGACGGTGACCAGCGGCGGCATCTCGCCCGCGTCGGACTTGCGCCGCAGCACGTCGCCCACCGAGAGGCTCGAGCCGGCGGGCTCGAGCATGCCGTGCTGCTGGAGCCAGCTGTCGTTGTAGACCTTGGAGAGGTAGGAGCGGCCGCCGTCGGGGAGGATGACCACCATCAGCGCTTCCGGGTCGTCGATCTCGGCGGCCGCCTGCAGCGCGGCGTGGACGGCCATGCCACCCGAGCCGCCGGCCAGGATGCCCTCGGTCAGCGCCAGGCGCCGCGTCGTCAGGAAGGCGTCCTTGTCGGAGACCGTGACCCAGCGGTCGACGCTGCGCCGGTCGAACGTGGCCGGCCAGAAGTCCTCGCCGACGCCCTCGACGAGATACGGGTGCATGTGCTCCTCGCCGCCGCTGTAGATCGAGCCGACCGGGTCGGCGCCGATCACGACGAGGTCGGGGTTGCGCTCCCGGAGGTAGCGCGCGGTGCCGGTCACCGTGCCGCCGGTGCCCACGCCGACGACGAGGTGGGTGATGCGCCCGGCGGTCTGCTCCCAGATCTCGGGCCCGGTGGACTCGTAGTGGGCCTGGGGGTTGGCCATGTTGAAGTACTGGTTGGGCTGGAACGCGCCGGGGATCTCCTCGACGAGGCGGTCGGCCACGCGGTAGTAGGACTGGGGCGAGTCGGCGGCGACGTCGGTGGGCGCGACGACGACCTCGGCGCCGTAGGCGCGCAGCAGGTCGATCTTCTCCTTGGACATCTTGTCGGGCATCACGGCGATCACGCGGTAGCCCTTCAGGCGCGCGGCGATGGCCAGGCCGGTGCCGGTGTTGCCGGAGGTGGGCTCGACGATCGTGCCGCCCGGGCGCAGCAGCCCGTCGCGCTCGGCGGCCTCGATCAGGGCCACGGCGACGCGGTCCTTGATCGAGCCGCCGGGGTTCAGCGACTCCACCTTGGCGACGAGCTGCGGCGTGACGCCGGCGCCGATGCGCGACAGGCGGACGAGCGGGGTGTCGCCGATCGCGTCGAGGATCGAGTCCTTGATGGCGGTGGGCACGGCGGTGGCAGACATGCCTGTAGTCAAGCAATTCTGCGAGGTCTCAGCAATCCGACGAAGAATCTGCGAGAAACAGGTGATAGGCCGAAGAAACGCCGCCGAAGTCTGCCATGATCCCGGTCATGCCGAACGATCCACCGGCCGGGCTGGACGCCATCGACCGGGCCCTGCTCGAATGCCTCAGCGACGACGCCCGTATGACCAACCAGCGCCTGGCCGAGCGGGTGGGCGTGGCGCCGTCGACCGCGCTCGCCCGGCTGCGGTCGCTGATCGCCCGCGGCGTGGTCAAGGGCTTTCACGCGGAGGTCGAGCTCGCGGCGCTCGGGCGGCCGTTGCAGGCGATGATCGCGGTCCGTCTGGCGGTCCACGCGCGCGAGCAGATCGATGCGTTCACCGCGGCCGTCCGCTCGCTGCCCGGCGTCCTGATGGTCTTTCACCTCACCGGAGTGACGGACTACCTCGTCTGGGTCGCCGCCGCCGATGCGCAGGACCTGCGCGAGTTCGTCGTCGACCACCTCGCCACGCATCCGTCGGTGGCCCACGCCGAGACGTCGCTGATCTACGAGCACCAGCGCGGGCCAGGTATCTGGGGTCAGGCCGACCCGGCCTAGGCGCGCAGCGCCGGCAGCACGTCGCTGCCGTAGCGGGCG
>JAWVFY010000021.1:0-3181 GCA_033855575.1 Solirubrobacteraceae bacterium | reverse complement strand
GTCGGCATCCTGCATTCGCTCAGCGGCACGATGGCCATCAGCGAGGTGTCCGTGAAGGACGCGGAGCTCCTGGCCATCTCGGAGATCAACGCCAAGGGTGGCGTGCTCGGGAAGAAGCTCGTGCCGGTCATCGAGGACGGGGCATCCGACTGGCCCACGTTCGCCGAGAAGGCGCAGAAGCTGATCTCCGTGGACAAGGTCGCAACGGTCTTCGGAGGCTGGACGTCGGCAAGCCGCAAGGCGATGCTCCCGGTCTTCGAGAAGAACAAGGCGCTGCTCTGGTACCCGGTCCAGTACGAGGGCCTCGAGGCGTCGCCCTACATCTTCTACTCGGGCGCGACGACGAACCAGCAGATCATCCCGGGGCTCGACTACCTGAAGGCGAAGGGCCTGAAGAAGGTCTTCCTCGTCGGGAGCGACTACGTCTTCCCGCGCACGGCCAACAAGGAGATCAAGGCCTACGCGAAGGCGAACGGGATCACCATCGTCGGCGAGGAGTACACCCCGCTCGGAGCGACCGAGTACGGGACGCTCATCAACAAGCTCAAGGCCGCGAAGCCGCAGGCCGTGTTCAACACGCTCAACGGTGACAGCAACGTCGCCTTCTTCAAGCAGCTGCGCAGCGTCGGCATCACGCCGAAGCAGATGCCGGTCGTCTCGGTCAGCGTCGCCGAGGAAGAGGTGCGGGGCATCGGCACCGCCAACATCGCAGGGCACCTGACCGCCTGGAACTACTACCAGACGACCAAGAACCCGGCGAACAAGAAGTTCGTGGCCGCGTACAAGGCCAAGTACGGCAAGAGCCGCGTCACCGACGACCCGATCGAGGCCGGCTACACCCAGGTCTACCTCTGGGCCGCCGCCGTCAAGAAGGCCGGGACGACGAACGTCGAGGCGGTCAAGAAGGCTGCCGGCGGGATCACGTTCATGGCCCCCGAGGGCAAGGTCACGATCGACGGCTCGAACCACCACCTCTACAAGACGGCGCGCATCGGCGTCATCCTGAAGAGCGGGCTGATCAAGGAAGTCTGGAACTCCGGCCATCCCATCAAGCCCGACCCGTTCCTCAAGGGTTACGCGTGGGCGAAGGGCCTGTCGTAGCCAGATCGACCCGAGACGGACGCTGAGGACCCGTGGCAATCCTGCTTTCGCAGCTGTTCACGGGCCTCAGCGTCGGCTCGATCCTCCTGCTGATCGCGCTCGGCCTGACCTTCACGTTCGGTCAGATGAACGTGATCAACATGGCCCACGGCGAGTTCATCATGGCCGGCGCGTACACGTCGTACGTCCTCCAGAACACGATGGGCGAGTCGCTGGCCGGGCCGTCGCTGCTCGCGTCGCTCGTCGTCGCGTTCGTCGTCGCCGGGACGATGGGGCTGATCCTCGAGGTCGTGCTGATCAGGCACCTGTACGGGCGGCCGCTCGACACGTTGCTCGTGACCTGGGGGGTGAGCTTGATGCTCCAGCAGGTCGCGCGTGACATCTTCGGCGCCCCGAACGTGCAGACGACGGCGCCGGCCTGGCTCGACGGGGGCCTGGACATCCGCGGCGTGACGCTTCCCTACGCGCGGCTCTTCATCATGGCGGTCGTCGTCGTGGCGGTCGTCGGCATCTGGGTCTTCCTGAACCGGTCGTCGCAGGGACGGCGCATGCGCGCCGTCATGCAGAACCGTGAGCTCGCCGGCTCGAGCGGGATCCGGACGCGGGCGGTCGACCGGCGCACCTTCTTCATCGGATCCGGCCTCGCCGGAGTCGCAGGCGTGGCGGTCACCCTGCTCGGCTCGGTCGGGCCGACGCTCGGCACCAACTACATCGTGGACGCGTTCCTCGTCGTCATCGTCGGCGGGCTTGGGCAGCTGCGCGGGGCGATCCTGGCGGCGTTCAGCCTGGGCGCGCTGAACGCCTTCGTCGAGTACTACTCGCACGCGAGCGCGGCCAAGGTCGTCGTCTTCGTGGCGATCGTCGCCTTCCTGCAGATCCGCCCCCAGGGGATGTTCGTGTTGCGGACGAGGTCGCTCACGTGAGCGTCGCACTGGCCTCGATCGCGCAGCCCCGGTCGCACGCGGCCCGCGCGCGCGGGCTCGTCATGTTCCTCGCCGTCGGGTTCGTCTTCCTGGTCGTCCTGCCCGCGGCGCTGTCGGACTTCCGGCTCGGGCTGCTGGCGAAGTACCTCTGCTTCGCGATCGTGGCCGTCGGGATCGACCTGGCCTGGGGGTACGGCGGCATGCTGACCCTCGGCCAGGGCCTCTTCTTCGGGCTCGGCGCCTATGCGATGGGGATGTACCTCAAGCTCCACGAGGCCGGGCCCGGGCAGCTGCCGGACTTCATGTCCTGGAGCGGCGTGTCGAAGCTGCCCGTGCTGTGGACGCCGTTCCGGTCGCCGGTCTTCGCGCTGGCCGCGGCGATCGTCGTTCCGGTCATCGTCGCGGTCCTGCTCGGGATGCTCGTGTTCCGCCGCCGCGTGCGCGGCGCCTACTTCGCGATCCTCAGCCAGGCGCTCGCCGCCGCGTTCGTGATCCTGCTGGTCGGCGAGCAGGGGCTCACCGGCGGGACGAACGGCCTCACGAACATGCACGAGATCTTCGGGTACGACCTCAGCAAGCCGCGGACGCAGCACATGCTCTATCTCGCTGCGGCGATCGCGCTGGGGGCCGCCTATCTCCTGGCCCGCCAGCTCGTCGCGAGCCGCTTCGGGCGCCTGCTGATCGCGGTGCGCGACGGCGAGGACCGGGTGCGCTTCCTCGGCTACAACCCGGCGACGGTCAAGATCATCGCCTTCGCCACCTCGGCGGGGATGGCGGGGCTTGCCGGCGCGCTGTTCGTGCCGATCGTGGGGATCGTCTCGCCGACGCAGCTCGGCATCGTGCCCAGCATCGAGATGGTGATCTGGGTCGCGCTCGGCGGCCGCGCGACGCTGATCGGCGCGATCGCCGGCGCGATCGCGGTCAACAGCGCCAAGACCGGGCTCAGCGAGCAGTTCCCGTCGGGCTGGCTCTACCTGCAGGGGCTGCTGTTCGTGGTCGTCATCGCCTTCGTCCCGCGCGGCCTCGCCGGCGTGAAGGACGTTGCGGCGCTGCTGGGCCGGGGCCGGAGGGTCGCGGCCTGATGGCGATCCTCGAGGTCGAGCAGCTGGTCGTGAGCTTCGACGGCTTCCATGCCGTCGACGGGCTCGACCTCGCCG
>JAWVFY010000020.1:0-7344 GCA_033855575.1 Solirubrobacteraceae bacterium | reverse complement strand
CGCGACAGCACGTTGCGGTCCTCGGTGGCGGGATGGCGGGGCTCACCGCCGCCCACGAGCTGATCGAGCGTGGGTTCGCCGTGACGGTCTACGAGCGCACCGCGCTCGGCGGCAAGGCGCGGAGCATGGGCGTGCCGGGCAGCGCCGCCGGCGGCCGTCGCCCGCTGCCGGGCGAGCACGGCTTCCGCTTCTTCCCGGGCTTCTATCACCACGTTCCCGACACGATGAGGCGCATCCCGTTCCCCGGCAACAAGAACGGGGTCTGGGACAACCTCGTCGCCGCCAACGGGGACGTGTGGCTGCGGGCCGGCGACCGGCCGGACGGCGGGCCGTTCGGCATCGGGCCCTCGCCCGCGAGCGTCGGCAGCGTCGACGGACTGCGCCGCGTGCTGCTCGACGAGCTCGGCGGGCATGACGTGCCGCCGCAGGAGCTCGCCTACTTCGTCGAGCGCCTGCTCGTGTTCGTCACGAGCTCCGACGAGCGGCGCTTCGGCCAGTGGGAGCACGTGTCGTGGTGGGACTTCATCAAGGCCGGGAAGATGTCCCCGCAGTACCAGCACGAGCTCGCCGCCGGCCTGACCCGCAGCCTCGTCGCGGCCAAGGAGAAGGTTGCCAGCACGCGCACGATCGGGCACATGGGGGAGGCCTTCGTCTGGAACATCCTCGGTCAGGGCAACGACGGGGCGCCCGACCGTGTGCTGAGCCTGCCGACCAACGAGGCCTGGATCGGCCCGTGGGTGACGCTGCTGCGAGGCAAGGGCGTTCGCTTCCACGTGGGCCAGGAGGTCCAGACGCTCGAGACCCACGGCGGCCGCATCTCCGCCGCCCGCGTGCGCGACGCGCACGGCCGCAGCCGCCGCGTCCAGGCCGACTGGTTCGTGCTCGCGGTCCCCGTCGAACGGGCCCGCAAGATCCTGGGGCCGGCGGTGCGCGCCCTCGATCCGGCGTTCGACGCCCTCGACGACCTCTTCGTCGACTGGATGACCGGCATCCAGTTCTACCTCAAGCGCCCGGCCGACATCACCGCCGGCCACATCACGTTCCTCGACGCGGCGTGGGCGCTGACAGCCCTGACCCAGGCGCAGTTCTGGAGCCGCCGGCAGTTCGCGCACGACTACGGCGATGGCGCCGCGGTCGACTGCCTCTCGGTCGACGTCTCCGACTGGGACACGCCGGGGATCCTGTTCAAGAAGCCGGCGAAGCTCTGCACGCACGACGAGATCGCCAGGGAGGTCTGGGCGCAGATCAAGCAGCACCACACGGCCGGCGACAAGCTCCCCGACGACATCCTGCACTCGTGGTTCATCGATCCCGGCATGCGCTGGGACGCGCATCTGCGGCGCAACCACAACGAGACCCCGCTGCTGGTCAACACGGTCAACACCTGGGAGAAGCGCCCGAAGGCCCACACGAAGGTGCCGAACCTGTTCCTCGCCGGCGACTACCTGCAGACCGACGTCGACCTGGCGACGATGGAGGGCGCCAACGAGTCTGGCCGGTCGGCGACCGCTGCGCTGCTGCAGGCGTCGGGCTCCAAGGCGCCCCTGCCGCAGATGTGGACGCTGTACGAGGCGCCCTTCCTCGCGCCGGTCAAGTCCGTCGACGCGCAGCGTTTCAAGGACGGGCAGCCCAACGCGCTCGACGTCGGATGAGCCCGGAGCGGGCTGACGCGGTCGTCGTCGGCGGCCGTTGTGCCGGCTCGGCCACGGCGATCGCGCTCGCGCGGGCGGGTCGGCACGTGGTCGTGCTCGATCGCGTGGCCTTCCCGGCCGACACCATCTCGACCCACCTGTTGTGGCCAAGCGGCGTGGCAGAGCTGCAGGCGCTCGGCGCGCTGGACCGGGTGCGGACCCTCGGGGCGCCGCCGCTGCGCCATGCGCTGGCCGGCGGCAGCGGCCACACCGTGCGCGCCCGGTTCCCCGCGATCGACGGGGTCGACCATGCGCTGTGCGTGCGGCGCGCCGGCCTCGACGCCGCACTGCTGGCGACCGCCCGTGAGGTGGGCGCCGACGCCCGCGAGCGCGCACGCGTGACGGGCCTTGTCCGGGAGGGCGGGCGCGTGACGGGCGTGCGCTGGGAGGACGACGTTGGCGAGGAGCGCGAACTGCACGCTCCGCTGGTGATCGGAGCCGACGGCCGGCGCAGCACCGTTGCGCGGCTCGTCGGCGCCGAAGCGCCGCTGCGGTCGCGCCGCAGCGGGCGGGCGTGCTTCTACGCCTACTGGCGCGATGCGGACCCAGGCTGGCGCGACGTCGCGGCACAGTGGCGCGTGGGGTCCGAGCTGGGCACCGCCTTTCCCTGCGACGGGGGGCTCGTGCTCGTGCTGCTGCAGCCCTCGGGCGAGCGCGCCGAAGAGTTCCGCTCAGACCTCGAGGGCACCTACCGAGCGAGCGTCGCGGCGATCCCCGACCTGGCGGAGCGGCTGCGCGGCAGCGAGCTCGCGAGCAAGGTCCGCAGCGCCACCGGGATCGAGTCGTACTTCCGCCGCGCGGCCGGCGCGGGGTGGGCGCTGGCCGGGGACGCCGGGCACTTCAAGGACCCGGTCACGGCTCAGGGCATCCGTGACGCGCTGCGCTACGGACGGCTGCTCGGCGACACCGCGGCACCCCTGCTCGACGACCCGGTCCGGCTCGATGGCGCCCTGCGCGCCTGGGCGCGCCGCCGCGAGCTCGAGTGCCTCGAGGTCTACCAGTGGACCGACCGCCTCGCGCGCGCCGAGCCGATGACGCCGCTCGAGGTCGAGCTCTACCGCCGGGCCGCCCGCGACGAGCGCCTCGCGAGCGAGTTCCTCGACGTCTTCTGCCGCGTGCGCCTGCCCTCGCGGCTCCTGACTGTGCGCCGCCTCGTGTCCCTGGCCGCCGGCGCCCTTCGCCGTGGTCACGGCGGCTCACGTCTCGCGGTGGCGCGTGCGATCCGTGGCGAGGCGGCGATCGCGCTTGCCGACCTGCGCGAGCGGCGAGCCGTACGGTCCGCGCCGCATCCCGGGCTCGCGGCGCCGGAGCGCGAGCCGTCGCGCGGCCCCATGCAAGACCAGGGTCCCCGCTGGACGCGGGAACGCGATCACGCCGTCTCCCCTCGCTACTGAGTCGTCAACACTGCCGTTGAGGTAGCGAAATCTGCCATCGGAGGGATGGCGCGCGGTGGCCGGGCCGGCTTCAATCTTCGCACGCTGTGACGGCGAGCATCGCCCTCGAACGGAGGGCATGCACACGGGTCGGGAGCTCGAGTCGCCGCAGCGTGTCCTGGCGGGGATTTCAACCGGATAAGGACCGGACACCGGTCCTCGACAGGAGGAGAGGGTTCCATGAGGTTCGATTGGCACCGTCGCCGGCGGCCATTGGCTGCCGGTGCGATCAGTGCGCTGGCGCTGATCGTCAGCGCATGCGGAAGCGGCAGCACCGGAGGCTCGGGATCAGGCCCATCAACGCCGTCCAGCGCGCCGGGTCTCGCTGCGCTCAATGCAGTCGTCGGTGCTCACGCGGCGGCGAACCGGATCGGCCCGAACGTGCCGATCGGCAAGCCGGTCCCGCAGGGCAAGCATCTGGTCTTCGTCAACTGCGGCCAGCCCGCGTGCGACCTGGTCGACGCGTCGCTGACCGCCGCCGCCAAGACTCTTGGCTGGACCGTCTCGACGGTCAACGCCCAGCCCACCCCTCCCGCAGTCCAGGCGGCGTTCGACGAGGCGATCCGCCAGCACCCGGACGGCGTTGCGTCGATTGGCTTGGGCCGCTCGCTTTATCCCAAGCAGCTCGACGCGCTCAACACGCTGCACGTCCCGGTGCTTTCGGCCTACGGCGAGCAGGAGTCGGGCCAGGGCGGGATCGCGCTCGACCCGATGGGGCCGAAGGAGACCTCCGCCGCGATGGCGGTGCTCGCCGACAAGGCCGTCGTCGACATGGGCGGTAGCGGGCTGGCCGGCTCGGTCCTGCTGGGCGGCTTCCCGATCATCAAGTCCTACACGCAGGCCTACACGGCTGAGATCAAGGCCAAGTGTCCGAAATGCACGGCCGCGCAGCTGACGATCCAGCCGACGGACCTCGGCAAGGACGCAGCGACACTGATCACCAACTTCGTGCGGGCCAACCCCGGCATGAAAACTCTGTTCCTGTCCTACGGCGTGGAGTCGCTCGGCCTCGCTGCTGCCGCGAAGGGCGCGGGCGTCACCCTTCCCAGCATCTACGCCTGGGCGCCTGAGGCGCCGGGGATCCAGGCGCTCCAGAGCGGCGAATGGCGAGCCGCCGCAATCGCGCCATACGACGAGGTCGGCTGGCAGCTCGCCGATGGCTTCGCCCGCGCGTTCACCGGGCGTGTCCTGTCGGAGTCGCGGCAGTTCCAGCCGACGGTTCTGTGGTCGAAGGACCTCAAGAACGTTCCGACGCAGACGAACCCGTTCCCGGCCGAGGTGACGAACTACCAGGCACAGTTCAAGGCGCTCTGGGGCATCCGGTAGTCCCGATGCACGCGCTCCTCAAAACGGCATCCGGCGCCCACGCGGCGCCGGATGCGTCGCGCGGTGTGGATCCCGGGTCGTCGGCGCTTCGCCTGCGTGGCGTCTCGAAGACGTTCCCAGGGGTCCGGGCGCTGCGAGCGATCGACCTTGATGTCGCGCCGGGATCGGTCCACGCACTTCTCGGCCACAACGGCTGCGGCAAGTCGACGCTCGTCAAGACGCTTGCCGGGATCCATTCCCCGGATCCCGGCGCCGATGCATGGATCGGCGGGAAGAAGCTGCATCTCGGCGACTTGGAGGACGCCGAGCGTAAGGGATTGCGATTCGTCCACCAGGACCTCGGGATCGTTCCCGAGCTCGGGGCGGCGGACAACATCGGCCTTGCGCTCGGGTACCGGCGCCGGCGCATTCCCGGAATCGATTGGCGGGCGCAGGGTGAGGTCGCTCGCGAGCTGCTGGCCGAGTTCGGCTTCGCGATCGACCCGTGGCGGCCACTGGCCGAGGCATCGCCGCCCGAGCGCGCCGCCGTGGCGATCGTGCGCGCCGTCGCGGGGTCGCGGCGCGGGCACGGCGTCGTCGTCCTCGACGAGCCGACGGCGGCACTGCCTGCGCACGAGGTCGATCAGCTGTTCAGCATGATCCGCCGGATCAGCGCGACGGGCACGGCGGTGCTCCTCGTGTCGCACCGCCTCGACGAGGTGTTGAGCATTGCCGATCACGCGACGGTCATGCGCGCAGGCGAGGTCGTCTGGAGCGGCGCGCTGACACAGACCACGATCGGCCGCCTTGTCGACCTGATCGCGGACGCCGGCGAGCAAGCCGGGCGGCCCGAGACAGACCGCCCGGAGCATCAGCGCGCTCGGGTGTCGGCCGGCGTCGTCCTCGATGCCCGCGACGTCGTGGGGCGCCACCTGCGCGGCGTGAGCCTCTCGCTGCATGCAGGGGAGGTCGTTGGCGTCGCCGGACTACTCGGATCTGGCCGCGAAGAGCTGCCGTACGTGCTCGCCGGTGGAACGACGCTGGGTGTCAGTGGCGCGTTCACGATCGACGGCGTCACGCATAGGGCGCTTCCGATCGCCAAGGCGCGGGCGCTGGGCCTTGCGCTGGTCCCGGCCGATCGTGCGGGCGAGGGAATCTTCGGTGACTTCACGGCGAGGGAGAACGTGACGTTGCCGGGGCTGCCGGCTCTCAGCCGGCGAGGCGTGTTCGGTCCGCGGGCCGAGCGGAGCTTCGGAAGGCGCTGGCTGGAGGCCGTGCGCGCGGATCCGAGGAGCGACGAGCGGCCGATCACTACGCTCAGCGGCGGGAACCAGCAGAAGGCGGTCCTCGCACGGTGGCTATCGGTGCAGCCGCGGCTGCTCGTCCTGGCGGAGCCCACGGCCGGCGTCGACATCGGCGCTCGTGGCGCGATCTACGACGAGCTGCGCCGGCGCGCCGGGGACGGCCTTGCGGTGCTGATGGCCTCGTCTGACGTCGAGGATCTTCTGGCCGCATGCGACCGGGTGATCGTCCTGCGGGACGGCGTTGTGGTCGCCGAGCTCGCAGGTCGCGAGATCAACAAGCCGGCGATCGTCGGCGCGATGGAGGGAGCCCACCGTGAGCACGATTGAGATCGCTGGAACGGCGAGCATTGCGCGCCGTGGCGTTGCCTGGCGGAAGCACCTCGGGTTCGGGAACGTCGGGATCGTCTACGTGCTGGTCGTCCTGATCGCGATCTTCTCGCTCTGGGCGCCGGACACGTTCCCGACCTGGCAGACGGCCAAGACGGTCCTCAACCAGAACGCGATCGCCGGGCTCATCGCGCTGTCGCTGGTCGTGCCGCTGTCGGCCCGCGTGTTCGATCTGTCAGTCGGGAGCGCGTTGGGACTCAGCAACGTCCTCGTGGCGTGGCTGCTGGTCCACAAGGGCTTCGCGATCGTTCCCGCGATCGGACTGACCGTTCTCGCCGGGCTTGCCATCGGCGCGCTCAACGGCGTGGTCGTCGTCGGGGCCCGCATCGACTCGTTCATCGGCACGCTGGCGACCGGGTCGCTCATGGTGGCCGCCACGTCGTTGGTGAGTGACGACCAGGCGATCATCGGCAATCGGCTCAACGGCACGTTCGGCAAGATCGCCACAGACAGCGTCGGCGGTATCCAGCTGCCGGTGATCCTGATGGTGGTCGTCGCCGTTGTCGTGTGGTTCACCCAGAAGCACACCGTGGCCGGGCGGCGCATGTACGCGATCGGCTTCAACGAACGTGGCGCGGAGCTCACGGGCATCCGCACGCACCGCCTGCGCTTCATCTCGCTCGTCGTGTCCGGCGTGGTCGCGGCGATCGCGGGCGTGCTTCTCGCCTCCCAGGTGAGCTCTGGGTCCCCCGGCATCGGGCCGCCGTATCTGCTCAACGCGTTCGCTGCAGCGTTCCTCGGCGCCACGCAGTTCGGCGGCCGCTTCAACGCCTGGGGCACGGTGCTCGCGGTCATCCTCGTCGGCACCGGAACGACGGGCCTGGTGCTCGTCGGAGCGCACCCGTGGGCCCAGAGCATGTTCAGCGGCGTCGTGCTCCTCGTGGCGCTGGCGGCTACCAACCTGGAACGCACGCTCGCGGCCCGAACGTGGATCCAGGCGCGCCGCCGGAGGTGACCGGCGACCGGGACGTCTGGCAGCCTCTGCCGGATGGCCCCTCTGCGCTTCGATCCGATCGATGAGGCTCGCCGGCAATGGACGGCGCACTGGGGCGGCGCCGCGACGCCCGCGATGGGGGCGGTCACGACCATCATGCGCGTCCAGCAGGTCCTGCTCGCGCGGCTCAACGACCTGCTCGAGCCGTTCGGGCTGACGTTCGCCCGCTACGAGGCGCTGATGATCCTGTTCTACAGCCGTCGTGGATCGCTGCCGCTCGGCAAGATGGG
>JAWVFY010000019.1:0-4457 GCA_033855575.1 Solirubrobacteraceae bacterium | reverse complement strand
CAGGACGTCACCGCGCTCCAGGACACCTTCAACGCGCCGGACATCAAGTCCGTCGCACCGGTGGTCAACGCCCAGGGCCAGTCCCTGGTGGCGGGCTCGGTCACCTACTCGCCGAGCACCTTCGTCGGCACGACGACGGCCTATGCGCAGGCCCGCGACTACCAGATCCAGGCCGGCACGATGTTCACCTCGGCCGACGTCTCCAAGCACGTGCGCGACATCGTCATCGGCCCGACCGTCGCCCAGAACCTGTTCGGCGGGAGCAATCCGGTCGGCCAGTCGGTGACCATCGCCGGCTCGAGCTGGCAGGTCGTCGGCGTCACCCAGCCCAAGGGCTCCAACGGGGTCCAGGACCAGGACGACGTCGTGATCGCACCGCTGACCGCCGTCGAGGACTCGATCACCGGCTATGGATCGATCAGCTCGATCACCGTCCAGGGCCGCTCGTCGGCCACGCTCGACGCGGCCCAGGCCGAGGTCACCTCGATCCTCGACCAGCGCCACAACGTCACCGACCCGACCAACCCGGGCTTCCAGGTCATCAACCAGGGTTCGGTCCGCCAGGCCTCCGAGCAGAGCACCCAGGTCTTCACCACGCTGCTCGGCGTGGTGGCCGCGATCTCCCTGCTGGTCGGCGGGATCGGCGTGATGAACATCATGCTGGTCAGCGTCACCGAGCGCACGCGCGAGATCGGCATCCGCAAGGCCATCGGCGCGCGGCGCGCGGACATCCTGGGCCAGTTCCTGACCGAGGCGGTGCTCGTCTCGTTCTTCGGCGGACTGGTCGGAGTGGCGATCGGCATCGTCGGCAGCCAGTTCAAGATCGCCGGCGTGCAGCCCGCGATCGCCCTGTACTCGATCTTCCTCGCCTTCGGGGCGGCCGTCCTGTGCGGCCTCTTCTTCGGCACCTATCCGGCGGCTCGCGCCGCCGCCATGCGACCCATCGACGCCCTGAGGTTCGAATGAGCACCCACGCAGAGACCACCGAGATCCCCTACGAGGACGAGCCCGAGACCGGCATGCCGCCGCGGGCTCGCCGCCGGCTCGTCACCCCGGTGACCACGGGCCTGGCGGCGGTGCTGCTCGCCGCGGCGGGCTTCATCGGCGGCGTCGAGGTCCAGAAGGGCCAGGGTTCCAGCGGTGGCGCCGGCGCCCCGGCGGGCGCGACTCCGGCCGCGTTCGGCGCGGCCGGAGGTGCTCGCGCGGGCGGCTTCGGCGGCGGGCAGGGCGCCGCGGGCGGCGCCGCCGGTGCCGCGGGGAACTTCACCGTCGGCACGGTCGCCAACAAGAGCGGCAACACGCTCTACGTCACCGATTCTTCGGGCAAGACGATCCGGGTGCAGACCACCGCCAGCTCGAAGATCACGCGGACCGCCGCCAACAGCGTGCACGGCGTCTACCCAGGCGACACCGTCGTCGTCCAGGGGTCGACCGCCTCCAACGGAACGATCAAGGCGACGACGGTCCGGGCGACCTCCAAGACCGCCGCGGCCAGCGGCGGCGGAGGCTTCGGCGGAGGCGGCTTCGGTGGCGGCGGCGGAGGGGCCGCCGCGGGCGGCGCCACCGGCAGCGGCGGGTAGCCAGCGGCCGACCCGCCATCATGTGCGGCCATGCTCGACCGTCTCGATCAGGTTCTGTGGTTCCTGGAGCGCCATCGCGTCGCCGTCCTCGGCTTCGTGGCGACCGCCGTCGCCGTCAGCGTCGTCGGCCTGCTGCTGCGCGACGGGGGCGCCAACAGCACGTCGCCGCACGCGCTCCCGGCCGGTGCCGTGGCGGTGGTGGGCAGTCAGCCCATCACCCGCTCGACCTTCGATCACTGGGCAGCGGTCTACCGCCGCTCGGGCGTCGGCGGGGCCAACCCGAGCGCGAGCGCGACCAACACAGCCGTGATGCAGATCCTGGTCGCGGGGTCGTGGACCCGGCAGGAGGCGGCGCGGCGGAACGTGGCGGTCACGGCCGCGCAGCTCAACCAGGCCATCCAGACGACGTACTCCCAGGCCAAGGCCCAGGGGGTTAGCAGGGCCCGGGTCCTCCAGCAGGTCGGCGGGACCGAGGGTGACCTGCGGTGGGAGACGCTCGTCTCGCTGCTCGGGCGCGCGCTCGAGGTCAAGGCCGCCCAGACCGCCAAGCCGGTCACGACGGCGCAGATCGCCGCGCAGTACCAGGCCGAGCCACAGCGCTGGGCCCACCCGTCGCGCCGCACGTTGCAGATCATCCTCAGCGGCGACCAGCAGACATCGGCGCAGGCGCTGGCCGCGCTGCGCGCCGGGACGTCGTGGGCGGCGGCGGCCAAGAAGTACGCCACGTCGAGCACCGCCGGCACGATGCTGCGCAACGTCAAGCCCGCCACGCACGACGCGTCCTTCGAGCGCGTGGTCTTCGCCGCGCCGATCGGCCGGCTCGAGGGGCCGGCGCAGGTCGGTTCGGGCTGGATCGTCTTCAAGGTGCTCAGCAGCACGCCGCTGCCTGCGACGTCGCTGGCCGCCGCCACACCGCGGCTGCGCTCCGAGCTGAACGCCCAGGCACAGGGCCGCGCGGTCAGCGCCTACCTGGCCAGCTTCCGCAGCAGCTGGAAGCGGCAGACCCGCTGCCTGCCGACTCTGCGCGACGCCACGGTCTGCGGCGCGTAAGGGACTCAGCCGGCTCTCAGGGACACCCCAGCGGTTCCTCGCGCGGCGAGCGCAAGCTGTGCTCATGACCGCCACCGCCTGCATCAGCCATCGGACCGCGGAGCACACGACCGTCGCCCGCGTCCCCGGCCCAGCGCTCGAGCTCGGCGAGGGCACCTACCTGCCGCTCGCGGGCGCGGTCACCCACATCGGCCGGGGCTTCCACGCCGACGTCCAGCTCGACGACCACTCGGTCTCCCAGCGTCACGCCGTGCTCGTCGACTCGCCCGTCGGCATGATCCTGCTCGACGACACGAGCACCAACGGCACGTTCGTCAACGGCCGGCGCACGACCCGCGCGCTGCTGGCGCCGGGCGACGAGATCCGGCTCGGCCGCGTCGCCCTGCGCTACACGGCCTGAGCTCTAGGTCACCACGACGAGCGCGAAGGTGGCCAGGCCGAGCACGACGCCCGCGATCGCGAAGACCGCGACGGCGCGCTGATCCGGAGGCGCGTAGCCACCTCGATGCACGGCCCGGTCGACCTCCCGGCGGCGGGTGAAGCCGTAGGCGACCAGCAGCACGCCCAGGAGCGCGTACCCGCCGCCGACCGCCGCGTAGGGCCAGCGGTCGTGCGCGTTGGAGAGCTCCGGGGTGATCTTCCCGACGCCGAGCGCGACTGCCGTCGCGGTCAGGCCGGTGCGCACCCAGGCCAGCCACGTGCGCTCGTTGGCCAGCCACGTGCGGCGGGTGGCGTCGCCCGGGTCCTCGCTCACAGCGCCGACCCTAATGCACGGATCTGCCGCTCGACCGCGTGGCGGACGGCACTCAGGCGATCCTGGACCGGATGGCCATGCCGGCCACGGCGCACCGCGGGCACCCTTTCGTCATGCACGACGAAACCCGGTTCACGCGTTTGGCCATGGTGCGGCTGGGCGGCGGCGGGGGAGCGGTGCGGCGCTACGGATTGGCGCGACTCGACGACATCGCCCTGGCCAGCCCGCCCGTGTCGCGCCCGCGGCCGGTCGTCTCGGAGCCAGCGCTCGAGGAACCTCTCGACGAGGAAGACGCCACCATGTAGCCGGTGATCGCCGACGACCTGCGCGCTGAGCTCGCCGAGCTGCTGGGTCCCGGCGGGCTCCTGGCCGGCGACGCGCCGGGTTACGACCGGGACGCCACCGAGAGCCGGGGTCTGCGCGGCCGGCCCGACGCGGTGGCGCTGCCCGCCGGCGCCGACGAGGTGGCGGGCGTGGTTGCGGCCTGCTGCCGGCACGGGGCCCCGATCGTGCCGCGCGGCGGCGGCAGCGGCTTCGCCGGCGGCGCGGTCCCGGTGGACGGCGGCGTCGTCGTCTCGGTGCAGCGGCTGCGTCGCGTTCGCTCCTTCGACCCGCTGCTGTGGCGGATGGAGGTCGAGGCCGGGCTGCCCACCCGGGAGGTCCAGCGGCTGGCCGCCGAGAGCGGCCTGCTCTTCCCGCCGGACCCCGGCGCCCCCGAGCAGTCCCAGGTCGGCGGCAACGTGGCGACCAACGCCGGCGGGCCGCACGCGTTCAAGTACGGCACCACCGGCGCGTGGGTGACCGGGGTGGAGGCCGTCGTCGCTCCCGGTCGGGTCGTGCGCTTCGGTGGCCCGGTGCGCAAGGACGTCTCGGGCTATGACCTGACGCACCTGTTCGTCGGCTCGGAGGGAACGCTGGGCATCATCACCGCGGTCTGGCTGAAGCTGATCCCGCGGCCGGAGGCGACGATCCCGGTCGTCGCCTTCTACCCCGACACGGCGACCGGCACCGCGGCGATCGACCGCGTACGCGCCAGCGGCGAGGTGCCGGCGGCGCTGGAGTACCTCGATGCG
>JAWVFY010000018.1:0-4822 GCA_033855575.1 Solirubrobacteraceae bacterium | reverse complement strand
GCGTCGAGTACCCGCCCGCTCGGGACGAGCTGTGGACGGCGCAGACGCGTCACCCCACGCGGTTGGTGGCCCTGACGATGCAGCGCGAGGCGCTCGACGCGGCGATCGACGCCCGGGTCGACGCGATGGTCGCGGCGGGCGCGGCCGACGAGGTCCGTCGGGCCGACGCGGCGGGCGCGTCGCCCACCGCGCGCCAGGCGCTGGGCTTCGCGCAGCTGCTGGCCGGCGACGTCGAGGCGATGAAGCAGCGAACCCGGCGCTACGCGCGGCGCCAGCTGACCTGGCTGCGCAAGCTGGCGGGCGCCGAGCTCCACGACGTCACCGGCCGCTCGCCGGAGGACATCGCGGCCGCCATAGACTCGCCACGCCCATGAGGTTCGAGAAGTGGCAGGCGCTCGGCAACGACTACGTGATCGTCACCGAGCCCCTCGACGCGGCGGCCCTGCGGCGCAACTGCGACCGCCACACCGGCGTGGGCGCCGACGGCGTGCTGCGGCTCGAGCCGCCGACCGAGTCGGGGTTCGTCGCACGCCTGCGGATCTACAACCCGGACGGCTCCGAGGCCGAGCTGTCGGGCAACGGCGCTCGCCAGGCGATCCTCTACCTGCACCACCGCGGCTGGACCGACGCGCGGCAGTTCTCGATCCAGACGGCCGCCGGCGAGATCCGGCCGACGATCATCGACGCACGCACCTGCCGGGTCGACATGGGGCGCGCGCAGGTCGGCGAGGAGGCCGAGGTGGCGGGACGGCGAGGCCAGGTCGTGGTCATCGGCAACCCGCAGTTCGCGATCCGCCTCGACTCGGTCGCCGAGGTCGAGGCGCTCGACCTCGGCCGCGAGGGGCCGCCGATCGAGCGCGACGCGCGCTTTCCCGACCGCACCAACGTCTCGTTCTGGGCCGAGGACGGCGCCGGCGAGATCAGAGCGCGGATCTTCGAGCGCGGGGTGGGGGAGACGCTCAGCTCGGGGACCGGGGCGATCGGCGCGGCCGTGGCCCATGTCCTGCGCGGGGGGGACTCGCCGGTGACCGTGCGGCTCGACGGCGGCGAGCTGACCGTCGACGTGGGGGAGGATCTGCACGTCGACCTGACCGGGTGGGCCGAGCCGGTCTTCGCGGGCGAGCTGCTGGCAGGATGAGGGCCGTGACCGCCTCCGCCCACGGGCTCGCCACCGTCGACGTCGCCTCCGGCCGGGTGCTCGACGCGTTCTATCCGGCGCCCGCGCTGGCCGCTGAGCCCGAGGGCGCGCCGCTGGCGCCGCGCGAGGACGCCGCGCGCGGCGTGCGCGAGGAGCCGGTGACGACCGTCATCGCCTCGCTCGACGCACCGCCCGGCGACGTGCCCGACGCCTACCTGCGTCTGCACCTGCTCTCGCACCGGCTGGTGCGTCCGCACGAGATCAACCTGGAGGGGATCTTCGGCGTGCTGGTCAACGTGGCGTGGACCAGCACCGGCGCGATGGACGTCGATCACGTTGCGCGCCTGCGGGCCGAGGGCCGGCGGGTCTCGGTGCGCAGCGTCGACAAGTTCCCGCGCATGGTCGACTACGTGCTGCCGACCGGCGTGCGCATCGCCGACGCCGATCGCGTGCGGCTCGGTGCCTACCTCGCGGAGGGCACGACCGTCATGCACGAGGGCTTCGTCAACTACAACGCCGGCACGCTGGGCACGTCGATGGTCGAGGGTCGCATCAGCGCGGGCGTCGTTGTCGGCGACGGCAGCGACATCGGCGGCAGCGCCTCGATCATGGGCACGCTCTCCGGCGGCGGCACGGAGGTCATCTCGGTCGGGCAGCGCTGCCTCCTCGGGGCCAACAGCGGCCTGGGCATCTCGCTGGGCGACGACTGCGTGGTCGAGGCAGGCCTGTACGTCACCGGCGGGACGCGCGTCCGGCTCCCCGACGGCGACGTGGTCAAGGCCCGGGAGCTCTCGGGCGCGTCGAACCTGCTGTTTCGCCGCAACAGCGAGTCGGGTGCCGTCGAGGCGGTCCAGCGCAGCGGCTCGTGGGGCGGCCTGAACGCCGCCCTGCACGTCAACGACTAGAGCCGCGGCTGGACGGACGTCCTAGCGCCGCCTTCAGTGGCGCCTTGGACGAGTCGATCACCCCAGTATGCGTCGCTTCCTCCTCCTGGCCATCGCCGCCAGCGCTCTTGTCCCGGCCGCTGCTCCGGCCGCCACCATCTCCGGAACGATCGCGGGTGGCCAGGGCTACACCGTCCTCGCGCTGGCTGCCGCCGGGCAGTCCGCCGCAGCCAGGATCAAGGCCAGCGGAGCGTTCTCGCTCAAGGTGCCCGGCTCGGGCGCCACGCTGCAACTCATCAGGCCCAACGGGGCGTACTTTGGCCCCGTGGTCCTGCGCATGGCCGGCAGCAAGGCGCTACTCGGGCTGTCGTCAAGGGGCGGCAGGCTCGGCAAGATCCGGCTCAGGAACGGCTACGCCGCCGCCAAGGCGCCGCGGAAGGCCGTCTCGTCCAAGGGCGCGATCCGGACGACCAGGTCTGGTGCCCCACTGGGTGCCGGCAACCTCGGCTTCGTGCAGATGAACCTCAAGGGCAAGGCGCGCATCGCGGCGGCGGGCAGTGGCGCTGGCGACCCCGGTGGAGACCCCGACGGCGATGGCATCCCGAGCGCATTCGACGCCGACGACAACGGCAACAAGACGCTCGACGGCGTCGATCCCGCCACGGCGAGGACGAGCACCGCCGGCCTGTTCTCCGACGTGCAAGTGATGATGTCGCGATCCGTCAACGCCAACGCCGGCGGCATCAGCGCCGCTCAGGTGGACGCCTTCGTCAAGAACAACACGAGCCTGAACTTCTACCTCGACTCTCACTACGCGCGGGGGGCGGCGATCTCCTCGGTCGACGTCGACTGCGGCACGCTTGCCTACTGCCGGCCCGGCGACGGCTTCGCGACGATGGGCGACGGCGGCAACTCGCCGACCGGCGTCCAGGACCAGAAGTGGATCACGCTCGACGCCAATCACGACGGGTTCCCCGACGTTCCGGTCAATTCAGGCGGCGACCAGTCGCACGGGGCGGTCCATTCGATCGAGATCAAGCCGAACGCCACAACGGCAGACCTGCACGCCGGCGACCTCTACCAGATCCGCTTCACCACGCCCGGCGGTGTGATCACCGTGCCGACCGCGCTCAGCCTCTACTTCGTCTCCTCACCGGCGCTGGCGAGCTATGACGGAGGCGCCGGCACCGCGACCATCCCCTATCCGGCCAACGACTCCACCGCCGGGTCGGACCAGAATCCGCTGATGATGAGCGGTGACAAGATCACGCTGACCTTCTGGCGGCCGCAAAGGGCCGGCCTCGGCTCAGAACCCCAGTTCGTTGACATGGGCCACCTGCGCTACGGCATCCCGGTCTCGGTCGACAACCGGGAGCTGGGCTGCGGCGCAAGCCGATACACGGGCCTGTCCTCGACCCTCTCGCCGGCACCCGGCTCGAGCGCAGACATCTACAACCAGCTGTTCCCGCTCCAAGACTCGGCCGACGACGCCGCGCCCAATGCGGCCAACACGCTCAAGGTGACGTTCGACATCGGCGGCTGCTTGCGTGCCAACGGTATCGACCCGGCGGGCCAGCAGATCCGACTGCCGATCGAGGCCGTCGACGAGTCACGCCCCGGCGGTACCGACCGCACCGCGCTCACCGTGGCTGTCTGCATGCCCGGCTGCATGCCGCCGAGCAACACCGGCGCGCAGCAGCAGGGCAGCACCAACCCGGGCGGCACCAAGCCCGACCTGGCGATCGACTCCGTCACCGGCGCGGACGTCGGCGGCGACTGCCAGATCACCATCAACGTCGCCAACCGTGGCACCGCCATGTCGCCGCCGACCTCCACGCACGTGCAGGCCGTCGGCGGTGCGGGCGACGTCGATACGAGCTTCACCACACAGAACATCGACGCCGGCGGGCACGTCCAGACCGTGGGCACGGTCTCCGGCTCGTGCGCGGGACGCACCTTCACGGTCACGGCCGACGGCAACCAGGCGGTCGACGAGTACTCCGAGACCAACAACGCCTGGACCGGGCCGGTCAGCTAGGGGTGGCGAAGCGGTCCCACGTGGGACCGCTGAGCCGGGTCCCCCCGGCCGGAGGCCGGATGGTCCCCGACTGAGCCGCTCGGCGGCCTCGCGGCAACGCTCGAGCGTGGGCACGAGCGCGATCCGCACGTGCCCGCGCCCGCCGGCGCCGAGGTAGGACCCCGGCGCGACGACGATGGCGTGGTCGGCGAGCAGCGCCGCAGCGAATGCCTCGTCGTCGGGGTCGGGCGTACGCATCCACAGGAAGAAGGTCGCGTCGCCGCCCGCGGGCTCCAGGCCCAGCGCCAGCAGCGCCGGCAGCAGCACGTCGCGCTTGGCGCGATAACGGGCGCGGACGTCGTCGACGTGCGCCTCGTCGCCCCAGGCGGCGGCTGCGGCGCGCTGGACGAACGCCGGCGGCGCGGTGCCGGCGTTGGGCCGGTAGCGCTTGAGCGCGGCGATCAGCTCCGGGTCGCCCGCGGCGAAGCCGGCACGGTAGCCGGGCATCGAGGAGCGCTTGGACAGCGTGTTGAAGACGATCAGGTTGCGCCGGTCGGCCAGTTCGAGCGCTGAGTGCGGGGCGTCGCCGGCGAACCACAGCTCGGAGTAGGCCTCGTCGCAGGCCAGCACGAACCCGCGGCTGAGGGCCAGGTGCTGCGCGCGCTCGAGGAAGGCGAGCGGCGCCCGGGCCCCGGTTGGGTTGTTGGGGTAGTTCAGCCACAGCAGGGCGAGGTCGTCGGGCAACGCGCCGAGATCCGGCAGCCAGTCACGCGAGGCGCTGAG
>JAWVFY010000017.1:0-6244 GCA_033855575.1 Solirubrobacteraceae bacterium | reverse complement strand
CGATCCCGCCCCAGTTCCACCAGCCCTCGCGCGGCTCGCCGTCCTTGCGGTTGTCGACACGGACCTCGAGCTCGTTGGGCGCGCCGCGGCGCAGCCCGGTGGCGGGCAGCTCGAAGGGCACATAGGGGTCGGTGTGCCGGCCCACCAGGACGCCGTTGAGGTAGACGTCGGCGACGCGCCGGACGCTGTCGAACCGCAGCGCCCAGGCATATCCCGCGGGGGCCGTGGGCCCGGTGAACGTCACCCGGTAGACGCCCACGCGGCCCGCGAACTCGCTGGCCGGGGTGTTGGCGTCGAAGACCCCCGGCACGGTCGTCGGTTGCCAGCTGCCCCCGCCGTCGAACGAGAGCTGCCAGCCCGAGCCGATGCCCACCGGCTCGGGCGGGCCGGCCGCGCGGGCGGCGCCGGCCAGCGCGAGCGTCAGGAACAGCGTGAGCGCGAGGACCGGGCGGCGCACGGGCACCGAATCTAGACCAGGGCCCGGAGCCGCTCGGCCAGTCGCCCCATCCCGCGCTGCTCTGCGGCGGCCGCACCGCCCGCGAACCAGGTCGGGCGGTCCACCGGCCGGTCGATGGGCACGTGCACCAGCGTCGCCATCTCCTTGAACTCGCGCAGCTCGCGCGCCTGGCCACGCAGCGTGGCCGCGACCCGCGGACGCTCCTGGTCGGCGTTCTCGATGGCCGCCTCGAGGCTGCCGTGGACGCGCAGGATCTCCCGTGCGGTCTTCTCACCGATCCCCTTGGCACCGGGGATCCCGTCCGACGGGTCGCCGCGCAGCGCGATGAAGTCGGGCACCTGTGCCGGCTCGATGCCGTAGCGCTCGCGCACCCCTGCCGGGTCGATCACGGTCGGGCCGTCCTTGCCGCCGGGGAAGAGCACCAGCACATCCTCGTCGACGCACTGGAACATGTCGCGGTCGCCGGTGAACAGGATCGCCGAGCCCCTGGCGCCCGTTTCGACCGTGGCCAGACTGCCGAGCAGGTCGTCGGCCTCCAGCGTGTCGTGGTCCATGACGTACCAGCCGAAGGCGTCGAACAGCGCCGGCGCGTCGAGCCACTGATGGCCCAGGTCATCGGGCATCGGCGGCCGATCGGCGTGGTAGTCGGGGTAGAGCTCCTTGCGGTAGACCGCCGCCTCGGCGCCGAAGCACAGGACGACCGCCCGCGGCTGGTGGCGTTCGACCGCCCACAGCACCTGGTTGACGCACCCCAGCAGCGCGTTGACCGGCCGCCCGTCGGTACCGGTGATCGACGAGGGCAGCGCGAAGAACGCGCGGTAGAGCAGGGACGGCGCATCGACCGCGAGCAGGGGCCCGGACACGTCACGGAAAGGTACGCGTCTCCGAAGAACCTGCAACGTGCGCAGATCGGGCTCAAGCATCTCGACGTGAAGCCGATGTTGAACACAGGAAACGCACATCTATGGACGATCGCGCTGACATCGCCCGCAGAACCGTGACCGGCCGCCTCGCGGGCGTCCTGTTCGTGGTGGGCGCGCTCGCCTCGATTCCGGCCAACCTGCTGTTCCGTCACCCCGAGGCGGGCACGATCAACCAGGTGCTCGTGGCCCTGGCGCTGGTCTCCGGCGTCGGCTGCCTGCTGGCACCGTGGGACCGCATCGGCGCGACCGTCTTCCACGCCGTGCCGGTCATGGCCTCCGCCGAGGTCGCCCTCACCGTGTGGGCCGTCGGCCGCCACGGCCCGGTCTACGAGTGGTTCTTCGTACTCGTGGCGGTCTTCGCCGCCTACGCCTTCGAATCCCGGCGGACCATCGCCGTGCACATGGCGCTGACGACGGTGGCGGCGTGCCTGCCCGTGCTCTACCGGCATCCGACGATCGACCAGGTCGCGCGCCTCGGGGTTCTGGTCCCGATGCTGTGGGTGGCCACCGCGGTCGTCGCCCACCTGCGCGAGCAGATGATGGCGCGACAGCGCGAGCTGGCCGAGCTCGCCCGCCGCGATCCGCTGACCGGTGCCGGCAACCGCCGCCTGCTCCACGAGCGGCTGACCTACGAGCTGGCCCATCACCGCCGCGGCGTGCGCGAGCTGGCGCTGATCGTGCTCGACCTCGACGGCTTCAAGGAGGTCAACGACACGCTGGGCCACCTGGCCGGCGACCGGCTCCTGGCCAACGTCTACCGGGCCCTGGCCCACACCGTGCGCGTCGGCGACACCATCGTCCGCCATGGCGGCGACGAGTTCTGCGTCGTCGCGCCCGAGACCGGCATTGCCGATGCCGAGGCGCTGATCGACCGCATCCACCGCTCCCTGGCCTCGATCGACTGCCTGGGCTCACCGCTGACCGCCACGGCGGGTGTGGCCATCTTCCCCCACGACGCCCCGACCGAGGACCTCCTTCTCGCCGCCGCCGACGCCGCCGAGCGCGACGTCAAGGCCGGCCGGCACCGCCAGCTCGCGCTCGAGCCGCAGAAGCACCTGCACATCGTGTAGCGCGAGCCGCCGGCGCGAGCGCGGGGATAGGCTCCGCGGCATGCTCACCATCACCGGCCCCGACGAGCTCAAGTCCCGCGTCGGCACGGAGCTCGGCGTCAGCGACTGGCACGAGGTCACCCAGGAGCGCGTCGACGCCTTCGCGGCCGCCACCGAGGACTTCCAGTGGATCCACGTCGACCCGGACCGCGCTCGGGACACCCCGTTCGGCGGCACGATCGCCCACGGGCTCTACACGCTGTCGCTGGGGCCCAAGTTCGCCTACGCGCTGTTCAGCCTCGAGGGCTTCACCTTCGGCCTGAACTACGGCTATGACCGGGTGCGCTTCCCCGCCCCGGTCCCCGTCGGCTCCCGGGTCCGGATGCGCGCCGAGCTGACCAAGGTCGACGACGTGGCCGGCGGGCTGCAGATCACGGTCACCCAGACCTTCGAGGTCGAGGGCGGCGAGAAGCCCGTCTGCGTCGCCGAGTCCCTCTCCCGCGTCTACGGCGGCTGAGCGGCATGGGCGACTGGACCCACAAGAACCTGCGCGAGGTCGACAACGCCGCCGCGAGCTTCGGCATCGAGGGCGGCTTCGAGGCGCGCTTCGCGGCCGGCGACCTGGAGGCCGGGGCGACGGGGCTCGCCCATCAGGTGCTGCCGGCCAACGTGCGCTCGCCCTTCGCCCATCGCCACCACGAGGCCGAGGAGGTCTACGTCGTCCTGGCCGGCGGTGGCCGGATGAAGCTCGACGACGAGGTCATCCCGCTGGCGCGCCTCGACGCGATCCGCGTCGCCCCCGACGTCGCTCGCGCGTTCGAGGCCGGTGACGAGGGGCTGGAGATCCTCGCCTTCGGCGCCCGCCACAAGGGCGACGGCGAGATCCTCCGCGACGAGGACTTCTGGAAGGGCGCTTAGAGCCGGACGACCGGCGTGCTGTCGCCGCGCCAGCGCACGCGGTAGACGCCCGAGGCCAGGAGTCCGAAGCGGTAGTGGCCGCTGGCGTCGGTCCGGCCCCGCGCGATCGTGCGCCAACGGCCGGCCATGAGCTCCTGGAGCGCCACGCGCTGGCGCCGGTGCACCCAGCCGACGCGGCCGCTGACCGCCCCGCGCTGGGCCACCCAGGCCACGCGCGCCTGGCCTCCGGGCGACACGCCGCCGGTCGAGCCGCCGCCCGAGGTGTCCGTGGTGGTCGTCCCACCGCTCGTCCCCGTGCTGGTCGGGGGGTTCTTGGTCTGCCCGGAGGCGGTCAGGACGTTGAAGGTCGCCCATGTGTCGTCCAGCCCGAAGGCAGACGCGAGGTGCGGGCCGGTCACGCGAACGCGCCCCTTCGAGCCGACGACGTCGGCATAGACCACGCGGGGCGACTTGCCCCGCTGGACCACGTCGACACCGCGGAACGTGCCCTGGACGTCGCCGCGCAGCTTGCGGGCGGCGGCCGCCAGCGACATCGTGATCGGCCCCCACCGGTGTAGGGGCGAGACGCCGTCGTAAGGGTCCGAGACGCTGCGCAGCCAGGGGCGCGGCGACGTGCCGATGAACGAGTTCTCGACGTTCTCGGTCCGGCCGCCCGAGGTGGAGAAGAAGTAGGTCACGACGGGCTGGCCGCCGTAGGTGACGACCTGCCCCCGCGTGGCCGCGACCGCGGCCTCGGTGCTCGGTACCTCGGCGGCCACGCCGCGGTACATCTGCGAGCGCGTGTCGGCGTACTGGTCGAAGTCGCCGCCGATGCTGGTCGTGATCGCGTACGTGCGGGCGGCCACGGCCTGGGCCGCGAGGGCCGCGGCCGGCCACGACGGCGGGCTCTCGGCGCCGACGACGCCGCGGACGTAGTCCTCCAGACCGACCGCGTTGATCGACTCGAGCGAGCCGACCGCCGTCGCGTAGAACTCCATCGCACCGCGGTAGCGCCCGCCGCTCACGCCGTTCTCGGCCGCTCCGAGCAGCTGGATCGGCGCGCTGCCGGTGATCACCAGCGGCGAGGTGAACGTCTGCAGGGTCTTGCCCGCCGCGTTGCGCAGCGCCACGCGGCCGAGGCCCACCGGCACCGCCGAGTAGGTGGCGGTGGGATCGATCTTGCGCCCCGAGGCGCTCGAGCCGCCGGTGAACGATGCCCGCGAGCGGGTCTGCAGCAGCACCCGGATCGTCGGGCTCGTGCCCAGCGGGCTCAGCGTGGTGCCCGCGTAGTAGTGGGCGAGGATGAACTGATAGCTCTTGCCGTGCTGGGCGTAGCCGTCGGCGCCGTACTGGCTCATCCCCACGCCGTGGCCGAATCCGGCGCCTCGGATGACGAACTTCGAGGCCGCCCGAGCACCGTCGCTGACCGTCACGGCGATCAGGAGTGCGGTGAGAAAGGCGGTGGTAGTACGTTGCATGGAAGGTGTCCGAGACGGAACACGACACGTGAGCGAACGTCGCGCTTCCGACGTCTTCGTCGAGTGCCTCGAGGCCGAGGGCGTCAAGTACGTCTTTGGCATCCCCGGCGAGGAGACGTTAGACCTCAACGAATCGCTGGCCGCTTCGTCTGTCAGCTTCGTTCCAGTTCGACACGAACAGGGCGGGGCCTACATGGCCGACATGTACGGCCGCCTGACCGGCCGCGCCGGCGTCTGCCTCGGCACGCTCGGCCCGGGCGCGACCAACCTGATCACCGCGGTCGCCGACGCGTTCCTGGATCGGGCGCCGCTCGTCGCGCTCACCGGCCAGGCCGACCTCGAGCGGATGCACAAGGAGTCCCACCAGTACATCGACCTCGTCGAGATGATGCGGCCGATCACCAAGTGGAACGCGCGCATCTCCTCGCCGGAGATCGTGCCCGAGGTCGTGCGCAAGGCGTTCAAGGTCGCCGAGACCGAGAAGCCGGGCTCCACGCACCTCGAGCTGCCCGAGGACGTCATGGCCGAGCCGCTCGACGCCGAGCCGCTGGCGCGGCGCAAGCCGGTCATGCCCGAGCCGGCCGCCCGCGAGCTGCTCGAGGCCGCCGACCTGATCCGCCACGCGATCAACCCGATCGCGCTGGTCGGCAACGGCGTGATCCGTGCCGGCGCGGCGCCGGCGCTGCGCGAGTTCGCCCGCGCCACCGGCATCTCGGTGGCCGAGACGTTCATGGGCAAGGGCGCGATCGACTACACCGACCCGCGGGCGCTCGGGACCGTCGGCCTGCAGTCGCGCGACTACGCGATGGCGGGCTTCGAGGACGCCGACGTGGTCATCACCATCGGCTACGACCTCGTCGAGCACGCCCCCAAGCACTGGAACCCGAGGCGCGACAAGAAGATCGTCGTCGTCGACTCCGTCCCGGCCGAGATCGACCAGAACTTCGTGCCCGAGGTCGAGCTGATCGGCGACATCTACCACGTGCTCAGTCGGCTGGCCGAGGAGTGCCGAGACGTGCCGCACTCGGGCGGCTCCTCTCGCCTGCGCGACGTGGTCCTGGGCCGGCTGGAGGGCGCCAAGCACGACGACCACTTCCCGATGCAGCCGCCGCGCGCGCTGTGGGAGATCCGCCAGGCACTGCGCCGCCAGGACATGCTGATCTCCGACGTCGGGCTGCACAAGCTGTGGATCGGGCGGATGTTCCCCGCTCACGAGCCCAACACCGTGCTGATCGCCAATGGCCTGGCCGGGATGGGCTTCGCGCTGCCGTGCGGGATCGCCGCCAAGCTCGTGCACCCCGAGCGGCGCGTCGTGACGGTCAGCGGCGACGGCGGCTTCCTGATGAACTGCCAGGAGCTCGAGACCGCCAAGCGCCTGAAGACCCCGATCGTCAACGTCGTCTGGGAGAACAGCCAGTACGGCTCGATCGTCTGGAAGCA
>JAWVFY010000016.1:0-3743 GCA_033855575.1 Solirubrobacteraceae bacterium | reverse complement strand
CTCGAACTGCGCCGCGTACTCGGGCGGCACGGTCTTGAGCTCGCGGACCGCCTCGGCGAGCGGCACGAGCTCGACGGCAGTCCCGTGCAACGCCGGCATCATGCCCCAGCGGCCCTCGTGGGCGGCGTCGATCGCCGCGAGACCGAAGCGCGTGGCCAGCACGCGGTCGAAGGCGGTCGGCGTGCCGCCGCGCTGGATGTGGCCGAGCACGGTGGTGCGGGTCTCGTAGCCGGTGCGCTGCTCGATCTCGGCCTCGAGGCGGTGGCCGATGCCGCCCAGGCGCTCGTGGCCGAACTCGTCCAGCGCGCCCTCGACCGTGGCCATCGTGCCCTCCTTGGGGGTCGCCCCCTCGGCGACGACGACGATCGAGAACAGGTAGCCGCGGGCGTGGCGGCGGCCGATGCGCGCGCAGACCTCCTCGATGTCGAACGGCTGCTCGGGAATGATGATCACATCGGCGCCGCCGGCGACCCCGGCGTGCAGCGCGATCCAGCCGGCGTGGCGGCCCATGACCTCGCAGACGAGGATCCGGTCGTGGCTCTCGGCGGTGGTGTGCAGGCGGTCGATCGCCTCGCTGGCCACGCCGACGGCGGTGTCGAACCCGAACGTGACGTCGGTGGCGCCGAGGTCGTTGTCGATCGTCTTGGGCACGCCGAGGATCGGCAGGTCGTGCTCGAGGTGCAGCCGGCTGGCGGCGCCCAGCGTGTCCTCGCCGCCGATCGCGATCAGGCCATCGAGCTCAAGGTCGGCGAACGTGCGCGCGACGATGTCCGGCCCGCCCTCGCGCTTGAACACGTTGGTCCGCGAGGTGCGCAGGATCGTCCCGCCGCGGGGCAGGATGCCGCGGGTCGACTGCAGATCGAGCGGCATCGTGTCGCGCTCGAGCACGCCCTTCCAACCGCCGCGGAAGCCGACGAGCTCGTGGCCGTGGTCGTGCATGCCCTTGCGGACGATCGCGCGGATGACCGCGTTGAGGCCCGGGCAGTCGCCGCCACCGGTCAGGACACCGAACCGCATGGCCGCGAGTCTTACCCCATCATGCCCGGGCGATGCCCGACGCCCCGACCTTCGACCTGCAGTCGCACTCGGTGCACTCCGACGGGCACCTCCCGGCCGCCGAGGTCGTCCGGCGCGCCGCGGCCGCCGGAGTGCAGTTGCTGGCGCTCAGCGACCACGACACGGTCGACGGCATCGACGAGGCGCTGGCCGCCGCGGCCGAGTGCGGCCTCCGGCTGGTGCCGGCCACCGAACTCAGCTCGATCGACGGCGAGTACGACGACCTGCATGTGCTGGGCTACCGGATCGATCACACCGACCCGGTCCTGCTCACCCGGCTGCAGGAGTTCCGCGCCGACCGCGACGCCCGGGCGGGCCGGATGATCGCGGCGCTGCACGAGATCGGCTTCGAGGTCGACGAGTCGGCGCTCGCGCAGCGGCGCGCGGCCGGCAAGCCGATCGGCCGCCCGCACCTCGCTCAGGCCGTGATCGGCCATCCGGCCAACGAGCAGCGCCTGCGCGACGAGGGCCGCGACGACGTCTCGCCGTTCATCGAGGCCTACTTGATCCCGGGCCGTCCCGGCTTCCGCGGGCGGACGATGCCGACCGTGCAGGAGGCGATCGGCGTGATCCACGATGCGGGCGGCCTGGCCGTCTGGGCGCACCCGTTCTGGGACGTCGAGGACCCCGGCGAGGTCGTCGCGAGCATCGACCGCTTCGCCGCCGACGGCCTCGACGGCGTCGAGGCGTTCTACGTCACCCACACGCGCGAGCAGACCCAGCACGTGGCCGATCTCTGCGCCGCCCGCGGCCTGCTGACCACAGGGTCCAGCGACTTCCACGGCCCCGACCACCGGCTGTTCAGCCGCTTCCGGGCCTTTCAGCTTTTCGACAGGGAACCGGACCTCGGGCCGATCGGCTGACCCGTAGGCTGGCGGCCATGAACTCGCGCCCGCTTGCCGCCCTCGCCGCCCTGGGCGGCGTCGTGTTGATCGTCGTCGCGGTCGTCTACTTCACGCAGACGGCCCACGCGCTGCCCTCGTTCTTCCCGGGCCACGTCGGCGCCTCGAGCTCCGAGGCCCCCCACCACCACACCAAGCACGGCATCGCCGCGCTGGTGGTCGCCCTCGCGTTGTTCGCGTTCGCGTGGTTCGCGACCGGGCCAGCGGCGTCGCGCGAGCGCGCGGCTTAAAGCCGTTCTTAGCTGACCGCGAAGCCGATGGTCAGCGCGGTGCCGACGACGATGCAGTAGATCCCGAACGGCGTCAGCCGCTGGGTCTTGAAGATCCGCAGCAGCAGCGGGACGGCGATGATCGTCGTCAGGCCCGCGCACAACCCGCCGACCAGTGCCTGGCCGCGGATGTGGTCGCCGGCGCTCCCGAAGAGGTCGGGCAGCTTGAGCGCGGCCGCGGCGAAGATGATCGGCGTCGCCAGCAGGAACGAGAAGCGCGCCGCGTCCTCGTTGCTCAGGCCGGCGAGCAGCCCGCCGCCCATGGTTGCGCCGGAGCGGCTGAAGCCGGGGATCAGCGCGATGGCCTGGGAGGTGCCCACGGCGAACGACTGGCGCCAGGTGAGCTTGGCCAGCCGGGCGTCCGAGTCGCCCTCCCAGTCGCCGGGCGCGGGCGCGCGCCGGCGCAGCGCCTCGGCGCCGAGCAGCATGAAGCCGTTGGCGATCAGGAACGCGGCGGCGGTCGCCGCGCTGGCGAAGACGCTGCGCAACGGGTGCTCGAGGATCAGCCCGAGGATGCCCGCCGGGATCGTGCCGATGACCAGCAGCCAGCCCAGCCGCGCGTGCTTGTCGTCGGCGCGGATCTCGCGCAGGGCCAGCGAGCGCAGCAGCCCGCGGATGATGCGCACCCAGTCCTTGCGGAAGTAGAAGAGCAGCACCAGCGCGGTGGCGAAGTGGGTCGCCACCAGGAAGGTCAGGAAGAACTTGTCGTTCTGGTGGATGTTCCAGCCGAACGCGCGCGGGAGCACAACGCCGTGGCCGAGCGAGGACACCGGGAAGGGCTCGGCGATCCCCTGCACGAGACCGAGGACGATGGCCTGGAAGTAGCTGAGCACGGCGACGCAGCCTAGGCCAGCGCTCGGGCCAGCCGGTAGGCCAGCCCCTCGAGCGCGAGCTCCTCGGTCGGGTTGAGGACCAGCGAGGCGCGCGTGTCGTCGACCAGCGCGACGCCGGCGCGGAGGCGGTGCGGGTCGCGGTCGGCCGCATCTGCGCGCAGGGCGTCGAGGCGGTCGGTGTGGTGGACGAGCTCGTCGGCGCCGTCGGCCACGCAGGCGACGTCGCGCAGCCACAGGCCGACGAGCGCCAGCCCCTGGTCGAAGCCCTGGGCGGCGGTGCGGCGGTGTGCGCGCTTGGCCTGCTCCTCGCCCTCGCGCTCGGCCCGCTTGCGCTCCTTGGCGGGCAGCAGCTCGAGGTCGGCGGCGACGCGGCCGCGGACGTCGCCGGCGGCGGCGTCGCCGTGCCCGCGGGCGATCTCGATCAGCGCCAGCCACGGCGCGTCGGCCAACCGGTCGGCGATGACCGCGCGCGCCATCGCCTCGGCGGCGTGGCGCAGCGCCGGCCCGTCGGCCAGGGCGAGCCCCAGCGCGCGCTCCGCGTCGCCCAGCGCGAGCCGCGCGCACGCCCGGGCGACGTCCGGCGCGACGCCCTGGCGTTCGAGCTGGGCCGCGATCGCCTCGGATCCCGGAGCGTCGAAGCGCACGGGCTGGCAGCGGCTGGCGATCGTCGGCAGGACGTTGGC
>JAWVFY010000015.1:0-7189 GCA_033855575.1 Solirubrobacteraceae bacterium | reverse complement strand
ATGATGCTGTCGCATGGCCCCGACGTGATCGCGCGCTATTTCCAACTCGACGCCGAGCTCGACGTCGACGGGGTGACGGCCCTGTTCACCGACGACGCCGTGGTGGCCGACGAGCGGGAAACCCATCACGGCAAGGAAACGATCCGGGCATGGCGAGCCGGCCCGGCGTCGAGGTACACGTACACCACCGAGATCCTGGGCACCGAATCGGCCGGCACCGACCGCCACATCGTCACGGCTCGCCTGAACGGCAACTTCCCAGGCGGCACCGTCGTGCTCAAACACGACTTCACCCTCGCCGGGAAGCACATCGCACGGTTGGTCATCGCGCCCTGAGCGTCGGGGGGACCTGTTCGAAGGTGTCGTCATAGCGCAGGTGGGGATACCTCAGAGAACATGGCAGCTCCCTATCGGATTCTGCTGTTCGATATCGACGGCACATTGGTAACGACCGGTGGCGCCGGCGCGGTCGCGTGGAAGCGGGCGTTCGAGGAGCTTTACGGGATCCCGGCCGACATCGGCCAGTTCACGGACGCCGGGATGACCGATCCGGACGTTGGGGCTCGTACGTTCGAGGCCGTTCTGCACCGCAAGCCAACGCCGCACGAGATGGCGCAGCTCATCCAGCGCAGGCTCGAGCACCTTCCGGAGGCGGTGGCCGAGAGCGCCGGATACAAGGTGCTACCCGGCGTGTCGCAACGGCTCAAGCAGCTGAGCCGAGACGGACACCTGCTCGGGATCATCACGGGCAACGGCGATGGGGCGGCGCACATCAAGCTCGAGCGCGGGGACCTCAATCGCTGGTTCACGTTCGGCGCCTACGCAGAAGCGGGGCTCGATCGTGCCGGGATCGTCCGCGAGGCCGCGCGTCGAGGAGAGGCGATGCTCGGCCAGGACGTGCCGAATACGCAGATCTTCGTGATCGGAGACACGCCGCGCGACATCGAAGCAGCGCACGCAGCGGGGTGTACGGCGATCGCGGTGGCCACGGGCCACTACGACGCAGCGGCGCTCGGGGAAGCGGGCGCCGACCACGTGCTCGGCACGCTCGAGGAGGAGCTGCCGCTCGGCTCACTGTGACTAGGGAGTCATGCTCCGCGAGGGTCGCGTTGGGACCAGATCGGCGTCGTCGTCCGTATGGATGGCATGAGGGGAGCTTTGGCGCTTGCTGTGCTTGTGGTGCTCGCGGGTTGCGGTGGTCGGGGTCCTGGTCCTGCGCTACGCGGTGCGGCGGTCGCGAAGACATGGAGGTTTTCGGGTGGGGGATTGGCTGCGCGGATCCCAGCCGGCTGGCACGTGACCAGCCGGCCGCTGACAGGCGTGTCGTCTCCCCTACAGAGCCTTGTGGTGAGCTCGTTTGCGATCCGTCAGCGCGCGCCCGACACGGGCTGCGGGCCGGCGACGGCGGTGCGGGAGATGCCGGCAGACGGTGCACTGCTGTTCATGTTCGAGTACCGCGGTCCGACGCGTCGCGATGTCCAGGGATGGCCGCGGCGGCCGCGGCGGTTCGTGCTCGATCGCCGGACGCTGGGGACGTATGAGTGCTTGGGCCGCAGCTACATGGTGCGGTTTGCCGATCGTCGGCGGGTCTTCCAGGCGCACATCTATCTCGGACGCGACGCGAGCGGGGCGACGCGCCGGCGGATCCTGGGCGTCCTTGACAGCCTGCGCGTCGGCGCGCCGTCGCCGCGAGCTGCGGCAGTGTGGATCGCGCCGTCGCGGCTGCTGTCCAAGACGCCGTATCTGGGCGTGGCGTGCCGCGCTCCGAACAGCGTGGCCTGCGATCGGGTGGGCCTTGCCGTCTGGTTGCGCCAGCCGGCGATCAGCGTGGCGGCGCGAATCGACCTGCGCCGCATGCGCCTGGACGATCCTCGGTGGAGCGGCCCGATCCGGCACGGAACGCGTCGGTTGTTCGCGGGATTCCTGCACCCGGCGGGACTGCTCCGCAAGGGCGAGGTCGATGCTGGTGTCGAGTTGACGATCCGGTTGGGTCCGCGGCGCTTCGTCCGGACGAGCCTGGTCGTGCCGCTGGCGCCGGGGTGGGGTTGAGCGTGCGGTGGAGGGTCACGGCACCGGGCAGCGCTACCTCGTCACCACCACTTGCGTTCCTGCGCACTCGCGGTGCCGCCCGTCTGGTCGAGAGCGTCGAGCTCTGCCATGTCCGCGTCTGAAAGCGTGAAGTCGAAGATCTGGGCGTTCTCCTCGATCCGCTCTCGGTGCGTCGACTTGGAGATCACGGGGACGTCGTGCTGCAGGCACCAGCGCAGCAGCACCTGTGCCGGTGTGCGGCCGACGCGGTCGGCGATGCGCTCGACCGTCGTGTTGGAGATGTGGCGGCCGGTCCCCAGGGGGCTGTAGGCCTCGAGTGCGACGTGGTGCTGCTCGCAGGCATCAAGGAGCGCCCGCCGGTACTCGAAGGGGCTGAACTGAACCTGGTTGACGGCCGGCGCGACACTCGCTTCGGCGTTCACCTTCTCCAACTCGCCGACGTCGAAGTTCGAGACGCCGATCGAGCGGGTGTGGCCGAGCTCGCGAGCCCGCTCCATTCCCGGCCAGGCCCACGTCGGACCTCCCTGGGGCCAGTGGACGATGTAGAGGTCGACCTGGTCGAGTCCGAGCCGCCGGAGACTCCGCTCAGCCTCAGCGGCTGGGTCCTTGTTGCCGGGATAGAACTTGGTGGTGATGAACACCTCGTCCCGCGCCAGGCCGCTCTCGCGCAGAGCCTGCCCAACGCTCGCCTCGTTGCCGTAGGCCTGGGCCGTATCGATGTGGCGATAGCCGAGCTCGAGCGCCCAGCGAACAGCGTTGACGCACTCAGGTCCGTCAGGAACCTGCCAGACGCCCAGTCCGAGCATCGGCATCTGGTTGCCGTCGGCGAGGACGCGAAGGCGCCCGTCTGCCGTCACCGCTCCAGTGTTCATCGTGGTCTCCTTGTCGATCGTGTTCGCCGCACGTCGAATCTAGCCTCCTTCGACTGGCTGGACGAAGCCCTGGCGTGTGTCGCGCCGGTGGCTGAAGCCCACCCCTGAGACGCGTGGATTCTCGAGCACCATCGCAATGCCTGCCCTGACCACTCGCAAGACAGATGCTTGTGTGAGAACCTGCGGGCGTGAGCACCTCGGTGCCGTCCGCGATCCGTCTGGTGGCCGTCGATGACCTCGGCGCCTCGCAGGTCACCGTCGTCGAGGAAACGCGTCACGGCACGCTTGCCGTCGGCATGAGCGGGGGCAAGCCATTTGCGGTGTCCAATCGCTGCCGCCACCTCTTCGCCTCGCTAGGCGAGGGCCAGGTGACCACCGAAGGTCGCCTTCAGTGCCCTTGGCACGGGGCTCGCTATGACGTCGAGACCGGCAAGATGGTGCGGGGTCCACAGGGTGCATTCAAGCCAGTGGCAGGGGCCATCAAGGCGACTGCCGGCGCCATCGCGCTGAAGACGTTCCCGGTCGAGCTGCGCGACGGGGCGATCTGGCTCGTCGGTTGATCCACCCCTGAGCGTCAGACCGCTCCGCCGACGAGCGCTCCGATGCCGGCGGTGGCGGCCATCGCGAGCGCTCCCCACCCGACCACTCTGATGGTCGCGCGCCGCGGGTTCGCGCCTCCCAGTCGCGCGCCGAGGGCGCCGAGTCCCGCCAGGGCGATGATCGTCACCGCGACGCACACGGTCGCGCGCTCCGGCGCCGGGATCGTCCCGACGGCTACGACCGGCAGCACGGCGCCCATCGCGAACGAGAGCGCGGATGCCCACGCCGCCTGGAGCGGTCGCGCACGGCGACCCTCCTGAAGCCCGAGCTCGTCTCGTGCGTGTGCGCCAAGCGCGTCGTGCGCGGTGAGAGCGACGGCGACCTGACGAGCCATCTCTGGCGACAGTCCGTGTGCCTGGTAGATCGATGTGAGCTCACGCAGCTCGTCATCAGGGTTCTCGCGCAGTTCACGCCGCTCGAGGTCCAGGTCGGCCTGCTCAGAGTCGCGCTGGGAGCTGACCGACACGAATTCGCCCGCGGCCATCGACAGCGCGCCTGCCACCAGGCCCGCGACGCCGGCCGTCACGATCGCGCTGCCCGAGGCTCCCGAAGCGGCGACGCCGAGCACGAGGCTGGCGGTTGAGACGATTCCGTCGTTCGCCCCGAGCACGGCGGCGCGAAGCCAGTTCGAGCGGTGGCTGAGATGTCGCTCGGAATGGCGGGTCAAACGCATCAACGGTGAGGCCCCGCAGCGTCGGCGCGCTCAGCTCGTTCCTTGATGCCGTGCAACATGCGCCGGCTCATGATGGAGCTGATCACCTGCATCGGCTCTACGAGCGCGGGGGCCCAGCGACGTGTGTATGCATAGCGCTCGCGCACGACCAGCCGCGTCGTCGCCGCGTCGGGCTCGCCGAAGAGGCAGAACGCCCAGGTGAAGTCATACGGCGGTGGCGTCCGTCCCATGGGGACGGCGCCGCGCAAGACCAGGGCCCGCCCGGGTTCCGCGAGCACGACGCCCAGTCCGCCACCCGGGAAGAGATTGACCACAGACCCCGCTGCGATGCTCTGCCATTCCGGGACGATCCGGTCAGCGCTGTGGATGTCGCAGCCAAGGAGGTTCTCGAGGAAGTCATAGCTGTAAAAGCCCCCGCGCCCCTGGCCGAGTTGGGCGATCCAGGGCCAGACGACATCGGCGCCGGCGGCGACCGTGATGGCACGGGTAGCCGCCAAGTCGGCTCGGGGAAGCAGATCATCACCTGGGAGGGTCATGGTCGCCTCCTCGGCGGTCGCGCCCCATCGCAGATGACGCCCGCGCGATTCGGTCCTGACGTGGGGCGCCGCTGCCTGGACCGTCATCGGCCGGCCACGAGCTCCGAGTGTGGCCGCCTCGCGTCCGCCGGATCCGCAGGGGAGCCCTGGAGGACGATCTTGAGCGCTCCTGTCGTCGCCGAATCGGCGAACGTGTCGTAGGCGCCCATCGTGTCGCCGAGCGCGTAGCGGTGGGTGGCCAGGACGGTCGGGTCGAGCTGCCCGTGCTGGATGAGGTTCATCAGCTGCGGGATCGTCGACGTGTCGACGAGCCCGGTGGTCAGCGTGACGTCGCGGCTCCACATCGACTCCAGGTGCAGGGTGGCCGGGTGGCCGTGGACGCCGATGTTCGCGACGTGTCCTCCCGGGCGAATCAGCTCGGTGGCGAGCTCGAACGTCTGCGGGATCCCGACCGCCTCGATGGCGACGTCTGCCCCGAGGTCCGCGGTGAGCTCCATGACCAGGGCGGTGGCGTCCTCGCTGGTGTTGTTGATCGTCGTGTCGGCGCCGAACTCCCCCGCACGCAGAAGGCGGCTGTCGGCGAGGTCGATGGCGATGATCTGGCTGGGGGAGAACAGGCGAGCGGTGAGGATGGCGGCCAGGCCGATCGGTCCGGCGCCGACGATCGCGACGACGTCGCCCGGGCGGACGGTGCCGTTGAGCACGCCGACCTCGAAGGCCGTCGGCAGGATGTCGGCGAGGAAGAGGACCTGCTCGTCGGTCAGTTCCTCGGGGACCTTGTAGAGCGAGTTGTCGGCGAACGGGGTGCGGGCGTACTCGGCCTGCAGTCCGTCGATGGTGTGGCCGAGGATCCAGCCGCCGCCACCGAGGCATTGGCCGTAGCGGGCCTCCTTGCAGTACCGGCAGCGCCCGCATGCGCTGATGCAGGACACCAGCACACGGTCGCCGGCGGCGACCGTGGTCACGGCTCTGCCCACTTCCTGGACCGTTCCGATGGCTTCGTGGCCGAGCACCGTGCCGGGCGTCGTCTCGGGGACGTCGCCCTTGAGGATGTGCAGATCGCTGCCACAGATCGTCGAGCTGTCGATGCGGACGATGGCGTCGGTCGGATCGATGACCTGCGGATCCGGGACCGTGTCCCAGCTGCGTTGGTTGGCGCCGTGGTAGACGAGAGCTTTCATGTCGGCCTCCCTGCGTTGTGAGGATTGGGCTGAAGAGAGGCTCGGCCCGTCCGCGGGTTGCGGCGGACGGACCGAGCGGTGGGATGGGACCCGGGGCGGGGCTAGGCGATAACCGGCTTGGGCTTGGCCACGGGGGTCGTGGCGGCAGCGCGGCTGGCAGCGGTCGGCTCGCGCAGCCAGCGGACGGTCAGCACCAGGAGCCCGATGCCCGTCAGGAGCAGGGCGATGCCCATGATGATCGCGAACAGCGCGACGCTCGAGGCGAAGAAGCTGGTGTTCAACGCGGTCGACAGCGCGGTCTCAGTGACCCACACGTTGCGTGCGCCGTTGGCGACGGGTTGCTTGGTCTTGGGGTCGATGGCGGCTGCGGTCTTGTCGCTGGTCTCCTTGCCCGCGGCGGTCAGGTACTGACCCATCTGCGAGTAGGTGCGCCCGCCCGTTGCCTCGAGCGCGTGGATGCGCATGTAGCTGGCAAAGCACTTCGCCCGGCTACCGCTGTCGACAGCCTGGTTGGCGACCGTGCACGACGGGAGCGAGACGTTCTTCAGGCCGGCGGCCTTGGCCTCCCCCGCGATCGCGGTCGGGGTCATGTCGGCCGTCCCGGTGATCTGCTCGAGAGCGAGGCTGTCGTGCACCGTGCCGCGTCCGTTGACGCCGGTGACCACCGAGCCGATCCCGAATGCGACGAGCACGAGGCTGGCAACGATCCCCGCGTACCTGAAGAACTTCGTGTTCATGACTGCTCCTTGCGTTGTGCGGCGTGAGGTGAGTCGGGGATCAGCGTTGGCGTTCCCGGCCCCTGACAGGAACCTATGCAGCCCGCCGAGGCGCTTCATCGGGGGCACGTACGGCGCGGCGACCGTAGAAATCCGCAGCGCGGGCAGGCCCGACCAACCCGGGCCGCGTATCCCGTCGGGTGGTGCCGCGCGCGGCCGCGCCGGCCGGTAGCGTCGTCCCATGTCCTCGAGGTCTGCTGTCGTCCTCGCGATGATCGCCGCTGGGGTTGGCCTTGCACCGACCCCCGCGTCGGGCGCCGATCGCTACGCGCTCGCGGGCGGGTGCTACACGGTCAACGGCCCAGGCGGGAAGCCGCTCGCCGAGCAGGTGCGCCTGAAGGCGACCGCCCTGGGGCGCTACATGCTCTACACGAGGGACGGCGCGTTCATGACCGCGCAGGGGGACGGGTCACTGCAGCCCGCCACGGCGCCGAGCCCGGCTGCCGACTTCGAGGTGGCTCCCGCGGGAACCGCGTTCACGCTCGCGCCGCAGTCGACCAAG
>JAWVFY010000014.1:0-7144 GCA_033855575.1 Solirubrobacteraceae bacterium | reverse complement strand
CGAGCACGGCAGGGCCCCGTCGGCGTCGCGCAGCACGAAGAAGACCTTGGCACCCCTGGGCGAGATCCGGACTGTCCACACCTCGCCGAAGAGCTGCAGCCGCGCCCGCTTCGCGAGCTCCTCGCGCAGCTTGGCCGCGTAGGCGCCGACCGGGAACGGGCCGGCGAGCCGCGACCCCTCGATCCCGGTGGGGCGTGGAGCGGCTTCGGCCATCGATCCAGCCTAGACCGGGGTTGGGTCCCGCGAAAGCGCCGACCACAGCGTGCTGGCCACGGCGCCGGCGGCGAAGTACAGGCACGGCAGCCACGGGGCGACGCCGAAGAGGCCGTCGCTGCCGGCGGCGTAGTGCGCGGCGCCCGCATGCACGATGGCGATCTCGGCCGCCGGGCCGGCGGCCGCGGCCACCGTCGCCGTGACAAGGCCGCGGGGCGAGGGCTCCCACCAGGTCAGTACCGCCGCCGCGATCGAGCCGGTCAGCACCACGCTGACGGTGACCGGCTGGTGGCGCAGCGCCGCCGTCAGCGCGTAGAGGGCGAGGACGACCCCCGCGCCGGCGAGCACGTCGGTGGGGGTCCGCCGCCGCGCCGCCGGCAGCCCCGCTCGCTCGGCGCCCCACGCCGCGGCCAGGACCGCGCTGCCGACCAGGAACGGAAACCAGATCGCGCTGCGCCACAGGATCGGCACGCCGCCCCAGTCGTAGTGCGTCGTCCCCGACGCGACGTGGCATGCGTCGCCGGCCAGGCCGACGGCGAAGCCCAGCGCAAAGACGATCGCGGCGACCGTGGGCGGAGCGTGTCGTCTCACAACCCGCATTCTGGCCCAACCATCGACGGGTCTGAGCCCGACCCTCAAGGGGGTCAGACCCCCCTGAGGGTCGGTCGAGGATTCAGGCGGGGGCCGCGGCGCGCTGGCGCGCCACCAGCTCGGAGAGGCGGGCGCGGTGCGCTCCGCCGCTGCCGAGGAAGTGCGCGTCGAGCTGCGCGCGCTTGTACCACCAGTGGACGTCGGCCTCCCACGTGAACCCGATCCCGCCGTGCAGCTGGATCGCGGTGCCGGTGACGTCGCGGGCGCGGTCCGACGTCCACGCCTTGGCCATCGCCGCCGCGGTGGCGAGCCGATCGGGCTCCGCGTCGGCCGTCCAGGCGGCGAAGTACGTCGCCGAGCGGCCGCCCTCGGTGTCGAGCAGCATCTGGGCGGCCTTGTGCTGGACGGCCTGGAAGGAGCCCACCGGAACGCCGAACTGCTTGCGCTCCTTGACGTAGTCGACGGTCATGTCGAGCGCGCGCTGGCTGACGCCGACCAGCTCGGCCGACACCGCGACGGCCGCGCGGTCTGCGGCACGCGCCACGTCGCCGCCGAGTGGCTCCCCGTGGGCCGCCGCCACCCGGCCGTAGCGGCGCGAGGAGTCGACGGCGTCCACACCCTCGACGGCGCTGGCGTCGGCGACGAACGCACCGTCGTCCTCGTCGAGGACGATGACGACGTCCGCGCCGAGGGCGTCCGGGATCAGCTCGCCGGCGCGCCCCAGCGCGCCGCGGGTCTCACCGCTGGCGAGGCCGGGCAGCCACGCCTCCTGCTGCGCGGCCGAGCCCGCGTCCTCGAGGGCCAGTGCGGCGAGCGCGCTGCCCAGCAGCGGGGTCGCCGCGCACGCGTAGCCGAGCTCCTCGAGCAGCACGCACAGCTCGACGAGGCCCAGCCCCTGGCCGCCGTGTGCCTCGGCGACGGCGATGCCGGGCCAGCCGAGCTCGCCGAGCTCGGCCCACAGCTTCTCGTCGTAGCGCCCGGCCTCGGCGTGCTCGCGCAGCTGCGCCGTGCCGGCGCGGCTGGTCAGCAGGTCGCGCGCGGTGCGCTTGATCTCGTTCTGGTCCTCCGACAGCGTGAATCGCATGAGCGTTCTCTTTCTCTCTCGCCTAGCGCCCGGCGCGGGGCAGGCCGAGCACGCGCTCGGCGATGATGTTCTTGAGGATCTCCGTCGTGCCGCCCTCGATCGTGTTGCCGCGGGCGCGCAGCAGCTCGTAGGCCCAGCGGGTTCCCGAGGTCAGCGCCTCGGGCCCGACCAGCGACGGGGCGAGCTGGGTGAGCATCTGGTTGGTCTCCGACCACAGCCACTTGACCAGCGAGCCCTCGGGCCCGGGCTGGCCGAACTGCTCGATCACGCTCAGGCCGCGGTAGGCGGTCAGGCGCAGGATCTCGGTGCGGATGTACAGGTCGGCGAGCACGTCGGCGACGCGCGGGTCGTCGAGGTCACCGCTGGATGCGGCCGCGTCGTAGAGCTCGTCGACGAGCTGGCGCAGGCGCACCTGCAGGAAGAAGCCCAGGCCGGCGCGCTCGTTCATCAGCGTCGTCAGCGCGACCTTCCAGCCGTTGCCGACGCCGCCCAGGACGTTCTCGCCCGGGATCCGCGCCTCCTCGATGAACAGCTCGTTGAACTCCGGGTCGCCGGTGATCTGCCGCAGCGGCACCACCTGGACGCCGGGCTGCTCCATGTCCATCAGGAAGTAGGTCAGGCCCTTGTGCTTGGCGGCATCGTTGTCGGTGCGCGCGACGAGCATGCACCACTTCGAGTACTGGGCGCCGGAGGTCCACACCTTCTGGCCGGTCACGACCCAGTCGTCGCCGTCGGGGACGGCGCGCGTCTTGAGCGCGGCGAGGTCCGAGCCGGCGTCGGGCTCGGAGAAGCCCTGGCACCAGATCTCGTCGGCGGCCAGGATCGGCTGCAGGTAGCGCTCCTTCTGCTCGTCGGTGCCCCAGGTCATGATCGTCGGGCCGGCGAGCAGCAGGCCCAGGACGTTGGCGGGCAGCGGCGTGCGGGCGCGGCCGAGCTCCTCGAAGAAGATCGCCGTCTCCATCAGCTGCGCGCCGCGGCCGCCGTACTCCTTGGGCCAGTGCACGCCGGCCCAGCCGCCGTCGTTGAGCTTGCGCTGCCAGTCGCGGCGCCAGTTGTAGCCGGCGTCCTCGCCCTCGGGCTCGGTGCCGGGCGGGTTGCTCTCCAGCCAGGCGCGCAGCTCGTCGCGGAACGCGAGCTGGCCGTCGGTGAAGGTGAGGTCCATCAGGACTCCTCGTGGTCGGGGTTGGCGCCGAGGAGCACGGCCTCGGCGGTGAGCATGAAGACGTCCTCGAGCTCGCGCAGCGCCTCGGCGCCCGCCTCGCGCAGCCGCTCGGCGCACAGTTGCTCGGTCCCGGCGCAGAGGATCAGCAGCGCCTCCGGGTGCGGCTCGCGCAGGCCGGCGGCCAGCGCGCTGGCGCGGTAGCGCCCGGCGAAGCGGCGCAGCGCCTCGCTGCGGGCGGCCAGCGCCGGCTCGCCGCCGGAGTGGATCTCGAGCAGGTAGGTGCGGGCGAACATGGGCTCGGCGGCCAGGGCGTCCAGGTAGGCCCGGATGCCGGCACGCAGCCGGGCCCGCCAGTCGTCGTCGGCGTCGTGGACGGCGAGGCGGACGCGCTCGGAGAGGACCTCGACGCCGTGGCGGTAGGTCTCCAGGAAGCAGGCCTCCTTGGAGGCGAACTGCTCGTAGAACGTGGTGCGGGAGACGGCCGCCTCGCGGACGACGTGCGCGACGGTGGTGGCCTGGTAGCCGCGCACGCCGACGACCTGGGCCATCGCCGCAAGCAGCCGCGCGCGCTGGCCCTGCGCCATGTCGTCCCGGCGGCCCCCGAGCCGCGGCTCGATCTCGCGGTGACGGGCGACGAGGGAGGGCGCGTCGGACACGCCGCGTACCCTACAGGTACAGCGCCGTACCCCGGCGTACCGCGGTCAGCCGTGCAGCGTGCCCGACGCCCCCGCGTTGGGCACGGTGACCAGCGAGGGCAGGGGCGGGAGGCCCTCCTCACCGGGCTCGCCGCGGTCCTCGCCGCTGTAGCCCAGCGCCTCGAGGCGGGCGATCTCGCGCCCGCCCTCGATCCGGGCGGGATGCTCGGCGGGTAGGCCTGCGATCAGCTTGGCGATCCGGTTGCGCAGCTGCAGTGCGAAGTGGGGGGTGGAGGCGCCCATCAGCTGGCGGACGTCCTCCACTGTGACCTCGCGGTGCGGGCGGGCCCGGTCGGGGTGCTCGGCTTCGCTCACGGCTGGGAGGCTACGGAGTTGCCGGTCGGGGCGATCTCGAGGTCTGAGTCGATCTGCGCCTGCGCGGCGATCGAGACCGCGCCGTCGTCGCCCACGATCCACCCGTGGTTGTAGACGCCGCGCGTGGGATCGCGGCTGTAACCGGGCTGGATGTCGAGCAGGTAGTTGGCGACGGAATGCGGGAGATCGCCGTGGTCGCCGACGAGCAGCAGCGGGCCGTAGGTGCCGCTGGCCGACAGCGCGGCGGCCGCGGCGGCGTCGGTCGGCCGGCGTGGCGACGCGAAGACCAGCCCGTGGCCGGGGTCGACCACGCCCCAGCCGAAGCTGCTGTCGATGTACCGCGCGAACGCGACCGCGTTGCTCTGGGGAGTGCGCGCCTCGATCCGGATCACCGTTCCGAGCCGGCGCAGCGCCTTCGTGACCGACGCCGAGATCACCGTCGAGGGCCCCAGGACGTAGATGTGCGGCTGCCGGTGGGCGGCGAGCGCGACGCGGGTCGGCTCCGGCAGCGAGTCCCGGTGGGTGAAGAGGATCGGGTCCCCGCTCTTGGCAGCCCATGCGGCGGCGGGCATCGCGAACCCGGGGTCGTCGGCGCTGGCCACCACGACGCTGGCGGCGGTGCTGCCGCGCGCGGCGGCCTGGAAGGCGTCGATCGCGCGGGCGAGGGCGAACGGATCAGCGCCGACGAGGTCGGTCGTCTTGAGCCCGCTGGGCCGGGCGACGTTGCCGATCCGCACCACCTGTGCGCCGCCCGCGGGGTCCGAGCCCGACGGGGCGAGCGCCTGGAGCGCGCTGGCCGTGGCGGCCGGCAGATCGGTGCCGTCGCCGAGCAGCACGGGCGCCCGGATCGGAGGCGCCATCAGCACGGAGGCCGCCAGCGCGGTTCGCCAGTCGCGGCCGTCGACGAGCGCCACGGCGTGCGGCCGGTCGGCCGCGGTCACCGACGGGTAGACGGCCTGCGCGACCCCGGCGGCGTCGGCCGCAGGGTCGGCGCCGCCGACGCGCGTGGTGTTCTTGGTGGCGAACACCGGGAAGCCGAGCGCGGTCGCCGTCGCGGGCTCACCGCTCTTCGAGGCGGTCGGGGGGAGGCCGCTGACGGGGCCGGCGGACTTCCCGCAGCCGCTGGCGGCGAGCGCGAGCAGCAGCGCGCAGGCGGTGCACCGTCCGGGCATCCGCCCGAGCCTAGCCATCGACGGTCTAAACGTGGGTTGGCATAACAACGCTGCAATCTGCCGTGCTCTGTTGTATGGTCCCCGCCGATCGCCGAATCCTTGGAGGGAAACCAAGGACCGGGGGACCCATGAGTTGGGGCGAACCTCGCCGCTAAGCGAGGAGCGCAGGCTCTTTCAGCGCTAGCCCGTCAGCTAACCCCGTAGGCCGACGAAAGAGAGTGGTTTGCGGGCTCGAGCCCTGGCGATGACGTGCATGCTGGTCCTGGGAACGGCGCTTGCGGCCGGGCCTGCCCTTGCGCAGGACGTGCCCGGCGGCGGTGGGACCGAGGCCCCCAGCTCGGGCAGCACCACGCCCGCGCCGGCCCCCGCTCCTGCCCCGGCGCCGTCCTCCGGCTCGACCAGTGGCGGCACCGAGTACGGCTCCGGCGAATCGACGACCCCGGTGGTCGCGGGGATGGTCGCCCGGATCCTGCCCGACGGGCTGGCCGCCGCGCCCTCCGAGGCGCCGGCCGGGGTCCAGCAGGCCATCTGGGCCGCCAACAGGATCATCGGGCTGCCCTACGTCTACGGCGGCGGGCACAACGCCCAGTTCCGCTCGCGCGGCTATGACTGCTCGGGCACCGTGTCCTACGCGCTGCACGGCGGGCGGCTGCTCAGCGCCCCGCTGGACTCGGGCAGCTTCATGCACTGGGGCCTCGCCGGCCAGGGCACCTGGATGACGATCTGGACGAACTCCGGCCACGCCTTCCTGATCGTCGCCGGCATCCGGCTGGACACGAGCGCCGCCGGTGACCCGTCGGGCAAGCACGGTCCGCGCTGGCGCCCGATGGCGCGCGTGACCAAGGGCTTCCACGCCCGCCACCCCGTCGGCTTCTAGTACCGCTCCAGCCGCCCAGGCAAGTTCCGCGCCGCCCAGGCGTTGACGAGGCATGCGCATCCGTCCTGCCCTCGCCCTGGCGTGTGCGGCGGCGCTCAGCGCCGCCGCCCCGGCGGCCGCGGCGCCCCGCCCCGCGCTGTTCGAGGTCGGCGCCGCGACCGAGTCGATCGCGCCGCTCCCCGGCGTCCCGGTCTACGCCGGCGGCTTCGGCGCCAGCCCGCCGATCGCCACCGTGCACGACCCGATCGAGGTCCGCGCGCTCTACGTCTCCAACGGCCGGCACGCCGTGGCGATCGCCACCGTCGACGCCCAGGCCTACTTCTCGGCCTATCAGGAGGGCCCCGACTACGGGATCACCAGCATCCGCGACATCGCCGCCCAGGAGATGGGCGGCGGCGGCGCACCGGCGATGAGCCCCGGCGACATCATCGTCCAGGCCACGCACTCGCACGCCGCGGCGACGCTGGAGGGCATCTGGGGGCCGGTCCCGCCCGCCTACCTCCGGCTCGTCCACGACCAGACGGTCAGGGCGCTGGTGGCGGCGCGGCGCAATGCGCAGGCCGCGCACCTGCAGATCGGCAGCTTCGACGCGCCGTGGCTGGACAACATCGACACCAACCAGACCGACAGCTACCCGGGCTGGGCGCAGGACGGTCAGGTGTCGGTGCTGCGCGCCGTCTCGCCGAGTGGCGGGTCGATCGCCTCGTTCGTCAGCGTCCCGGCGCACGGCGACATCGTCGACGGCGCCGATGAGAAGACGCTCAGCGCCGACTACTTCGGCTTCGTCCGCCAGGCGCTCGACGAGCGCCTGGGCGGAATCAACGTCGTCGGCCCCGCGACGCTCGGGCGCGAGGAGACGCCCGTCCAGGTCGGCGGGTTCCCGGCGTCGCAGTGGTTCAGCGGGGTCGTGACGAGCATCGTCGGCCGGGCTCTGGCGCAGGCCCACTGGATCACCGACGACACCGTGGCCAGCGCCGACCACTTCACACAGGTGCCGGGGACCAACCCGGCGCTGCTCGCGCTCGTCGAGGCCAA
>JAWVFY010000013.1:0-9185 GCA_033855575.1 Solirubrobacteraceae bacterium | reverse complement strand
CGAGCACACGCTGCATCGGATGGGCGTGGTGCGCGAGCTCGAGGCGCTGGGCTTCGAGCCGGGCGACGACGTGGAGATCGCCGGCATCGTGTTCGAGCTGACGTAGGCTGCACGCCGCCATGGCCCGCTACGTCATCAAGCTCGGCTCGAGCATCGTCGCCGACGAGCGCGGGGCGCTGCGGGCGGACGTGCTCGCGCGCATCTGCGGCGTCGTGGCCGACCGCCATGCCGCGGGCGACGACCTGGTCATCGTCACCAGCGGCGCGATCGCACGCGGCATGGAGGCCATGTCGCTGGCCGCCCGGCCGCGCGAGATCGAGGACCTCCAGGCGGCCAGCGCCGTCGGCCAGGGCAAGCTCTACCGCGTCTACGACGAGCTGCTGGCGGAGCGCGGCGTGACGAGCGCCCAGGTGCTGCTGACGTTCTTCGACATGAGCGCCCGCGGGCACTACCTCAACGCCCGCCGCACGCTCAACCGGCTGCTCGAGTGGCGCGTGCTGCCGGTCATCAACGAGAACGACACGACGGCGACCGACGAGATCTCCTTCGGCGACAACGACTTCCTGGCCGCGCAGGTGGCGATCCTCACCGGCGCCGGGCTGCTGGTGCTGCTGACCGATATCGACGGGCTCTACACCGCCGACCCGCGTGTGGAGGCCGGCGCGCAGCTGGTGCAGGAGATCGCTGACTTCGACAGCCTGCGCGCGCTGGACATCGGCCACGGCACGTCGCCACTGGGCTCGGGCGGGATGCGCTCGAAGGTCGTCGCGGCCGAGATGGCGACGGCCGCCGGCATCCCTGCGGTGATCTGCAATGGGCTGCGCGAGGGGCCGCTGGCCTCGGCGCTGGCCGGCGAGCCCGAGGGCACGCGCTTCCCGGCGCGGGCGCAGGGCTACTCGTCCTTCAAGCTCTGGCTGCGCTACGCCAAGCCTTCGCGGGGGACGCTGGTCGTCGACGCGGGGGCCGCGCGCGCCCTGCGCGAGGGCGGGACGAGCCTGCTGCCGGTGGGGATCGTCGACGTGCGCGGCGCGTTCGACGCCGGCGACGCGGTGGAGATCGTCGGCGCGGACGGGGCCGATTCGCCGCTGCTGGGCAAGGGGATCTGCAGCTACTCGGCCGAGGAGCTGCGCCAGGTCGCCGGGCTGCAGTCGGCGCGCGTGCGCGAGGTGCTGCCGCGGGCCAGCGAGGAAGCGGTCCACCGCGACTACTTCGTGCTCGCCTAGATCGCTGGCGAGCGCGGTGGAGCGCGTACCCTTCGCCGCATGGCCGTCACGATGCCCTCGGTGACCGACGTGTGCGTCGCCGCGCGGGCCGCGGCGCGCCGGTTGGCGGCGCTCGACAGTGCCACCAAGGACGCGGCGCTGCTGGCCATCGCCGACGCGCTCGAGCAGCGGGCGGAGGAGATCGTCGAGGCCAACGCGCTCGACATGGACGCGGGGCGCGAGGCGGGGCTGTCGGCGGCACTGCTGGACCGCCTGATGCTCGACGAGGCGCGCATCGGTGCGATCGCCGGCCAGGTCCGCGACATCGCCGCGCTGCACGACCCGGTGGGGGAGGTCATCGAGGGCTTCCGGCTGCCCAACGGCCTGGACGTCCGCAAGGAGCGCGTGCCGCTCGGTGTGGTGGCCGTCGTCTACGAGGCACGACCCAACGTGACGATCGACGCGGCGGCGCTGTGCCTGAAGTCGGGCAACGCGATCGTGCTGCGCGGGTCGTCGACCGCGGCGCACTCCAACGCGGTGCTGGCCGCCATCGCCGCCGAGCACGCGCCGCAGGGCGCGGTGCAGCTGGTGGGCGGCGGCCGCGACGCGCTGGCCGAGCTCGCCCGCCAGGAGGGCCTGGTCGACCTGATCATCCCGCGCGGGGGGGAGGGCCTGAAGGCCGCGTTGCGGGAGGTCGCGACGGTGCCGGTGATCTACGCGGCGTCGGGCAACTGCCACGTCTACGTCGACGCGGGCGCCGACCTGGCCGCCGCCGAGGCGATCGTGCTCAACGCCAAGACCCAGCGCCCGGGCGTGTGCAACGCGGCCGAGTCGCTGCTCGTGCACGCTGCGGCGGCGCCGGAGTTCCTGCCCGGCGCACTGCGCGCCCTGGCAGACGCCGGGGTGGAGCTGCGCGTGGACGGCCGGGCGCGCGCGCTGGCCGGTGGGGCGCTGGCGGGGGCGCTGGTCGACGCGACCGAGGAGGACTGGGGCCAGGAGTTCCTCGCGCTGGTGCTGGCGGTCCGGGTCGTCGACTCGGTGGAGGAGGCGATCGAGCACATCAACACGTACGGGTCGGGGCACTCGGAGGCGATCGTCACCCGCGACGCCGCCAGCGCGCGGGCCTTCCGCCTGGGCGTCGATGCCGCCTGCGTGTACGTCAACGCCTCGACGCGGTTCACCGACGGCGGCGAGTTCGGGATGGGCGCCGAGATCGGCAACTCCACCCAGAAGCTCCATGCGCGCGGGCCGATCGGCCTGCGCGAGCTGTGCACCTTCAAGTACGTGGTCGAGGGCGACGGCCACATCCGGCCCTGAGTAGGCTCGGCCTCCTCGGAGGCACCTTCAACCCACCGCACATCGGGCACGTGATCTGTGCGTCCGAGGCGCTCGAGCAGCTCGGCCTGGACCGCGTGGAGCTGGTCCCCGTCGCGGCGCCGCCCCACAAGCCGGTGGCGGCCGACGACCCGGGGCCGGAGGTCCGGCTGGCGCTGTGCCGGGCCGCCGTGACGGACGACGATCGGCTCGGCGTATGCGACCTGGAGGTCCGCCGCTCGGGCCCGTCGTTCACGGTCGATACCCTGAGGGAGCTTGATGGGAGCGACGAGCTGACCTTCATCGTCGGTGGCGACATGGCCATGAGCCTGCCCGCCTGGCGGGAGCCCGCCGAGATCCTCCGGCGCGCGCGGCTCGGGATCGCCGAACGCGGCGACGCACGCCGCGCCGAGATCGAGCAGAGCCTGGCGCCGCTGGGCGCCCCCCGACGCTTGCACTTCTTCGCCATGCCCCGCATCGACATCTCCTCCACCGACTTACGCGCGCGCGTCGCGGAGGGCCGCCGCATCCGCCATCTCGTGCCCGACGCGGTGGCCGAGGCGATCGCCTCGCGCGGGCTCTACCGATGACCCCCGAAGCGCTCGCCGAGCTGTGCGCCGCCCAGGCGGCCGACAAGAAGGCGATCGACATCGTCGAGATCGACCTGCGCGGCATCTCGGGCTACACCGACTTCTTCGTGGTCTGCTCGGGCAACACCGAGCGCCAGACCAAGGCGATCCACGACGGGATCCACAAGGCGCTCAAGGACGAGCACGGCCTGTTGCCGCGCCGCGTCGAAGGACTGACCGAGGGGCGCTGGATCCTCATGGACTACCTCGATGTGGTCGTCCACGTCTTCACGCCCGAGACCCGCAGCTACTACCGCCTCGAGCAGCTGTGGGGCGACGTGCCGTCGCGGCGTTACGCACCGGGCGAGCCCGAGCTGCGGCGCGCCGCGAGCTGAGGGCGGGTCAGACGGCAAAGAGGCCGCCCGGATGGGCGGCCTCTTCGGGAGTGGAGCTGAGGGGGCTCGAACCCCTGACCTTCTGGCTGCCAGCCAGACGCTCTTCCAGCTGAGCTACAGCCCCGAGCCGGTACTGCTCGGCCGATTTTACACCGACGCACCGATTGCTCCGGCGCGCCGCCGCGACGAACGTCCACTCTGCCGTCGTACGGCACGGCGGATTGGACGTTCAGCGGGCGGCACTCGGACGGAGCCGAACGAGGTTTTTCCGGAGGATGCGGCTTCTTCATCGTCGTGCTCTTGACGGCGGTCAGGGCCCATGGCAGGTTGCCCTCAGACGCGGAACTGAGCCACAAAGAGCGAGGCCATGAGGACGCAAGGCCCGCCACCCTGAGACCGGGACGTCGCTTGCGGCGATCCGGAGGAGGGTTCCTCGAGTGGCTTGGAACCGCGTCGATTTCGTTAACGGCCGGGCACGAACTCGGGCACGTCGAGCTCGCCGGCCGGTCGCCGCGGGCGCGGGTCCGACTCGACCGGCGCCCCGGGGGTGGCCTGGTCCAGGCGGGCGGTCATCGAGGCGTGGGCGAGCCGGATGTCGCGCAGCAGCCGCTCGGCGTTCGCGCGCAGCGACGACGAGAGGTCGCGGAGGTCGGTCGAGAGCTCGGAGCCGTCCTCGAGCACCTCGCGGGCGGCGAGGCGCGCTTCGCTCGTGACCGCCCGCGCCTCCTCGCGCGCGCTCGCGCGAACCTCCGCCGCTTCGGCGTGCACCTTCGCGGCCTCCGCCTCCGCGGCCTTGCGGCCCTCGGCCACCAGCCGCGACGCCTCGGCCTTCGCGGCGGCAAGGATCTCGGCGGCCTCCTCCTCGGCGGCCTGCACGCGGTAGCCGGCGGCGCGCTGGGCCTCGGCGATCCGCTCCCGCGAGCGTGTCTCGGCCTCGGCGCGCAGCTGCTCGGCCGCCTCCTCGGCGGCCTGCACGATCTGCCCGACCTGCTGCGCTGCGTCCATGGGCAAAGCCTAGACCCGGGCTCGAGTGCGACCCGCAAGTTCGCGTCCAGCCGCGCGGTCCGAGCCGCGACACTAGCCTGCGCACCGACCATGGCCGAGCATCGCTACGACCCCCACGAGATCGAGCCGCGCTGGCAGAAGGTGTGGGCCGACGAGCACACCTGGGAGGTCTCCAACGAGGACGACCCGCGCCCGAAGTCCTACGTGCTCGAGATGCTCCCCTACCCGAGCGGCGAGCCGCACATCGGCCACCTGAAGGTCTACTCGGTCGGCGACGCGGTGGCTCACTTCCACCGCCGCAGCGGCCACCGCGTGCTGCACCCGATGGGCTACGACGCCTTCGGCCTGCCCGCCGAGAACCACGCGATCAGGACCGGCCAGCATCCGCGCGCCTCGACCGCGGAGGCGATCGCCGAGTTCCAGCGCCAGTTCCGCGCGTGGGGCATCTCGATCGACTGGACGCGCGAGTTCGCCACCCACGAGCCCCGCTACTACCGCTGGACCCAGTGGATCTTCCTCCAGCTCTTCAACGCCGGCCTGGCCTACCGCAAGGAGGCGGCGGTCAAGTGGTGTCCCAACGACCAGACCGTGCTGGCCAACGAGCAGGTCATCGACGGCCACTGCGAGCGCTGCGGCGCCGAGGTCGAGGTGCGCCAGCTCGAGCAGTGGTTCTTCCGGATCACCGACTACGCCGACCGGCTGCTCGACGACCTCGCCGCCATCGAGTGGCCCGAGCACGTCAAGATCATGCAGCGCAACTGGATCGGGCGCTCCGAGGGCGCCGAGGTCACGTTCCGCTGCGAGGATGCGGATCCCGCCCACGCGATCGACTACCCGGTCTTCACCACGCGCCCGGACACGCTGTTCGGCGCCACGTTCTTCGTCATGGCGCCCGAGCACCCCGACGTGCTCCGGCTGGCCGCGGGCACCGAGCACGAGCAGGCCGTCCGCGACTACGTCAACCACGTCGCCGCCGAGTCCGTCGAGGCTCGGGGCGACACCGACAGGCCCAAGACCGGCGTCCCGCTCGGCCGCACCGTCACCAACCCCGTCAACGGCGAGCGGCTGCCGATGTACGTCGCCGACTACGTGCTGATGGAGTACGGCACCGGCGCGATCATGGCGGTGCCGGGCCACGACGAGCGCGACCACGCATTCGCCGAGGCCTACGGCCTGCCGATCCGGCGCGTCGTGTCCGATCCGGCCGGCGGCGACCTGCCCTACCCCGGCGACGGCCCGCTCGTGCACTCCCACCCGGACTTCGACGGGCTGCACAACCGCGAGGCGCTGCGCCGGATCGTCGACTGGCTCGACCGCGAGGGCAAGGGGCACGGCTCGGTCAACTACCGGCTGCGCGACTGGCTGGTCTCACGCCAGCGCTACTGGGGCTGCCCGATCCCGATCCTGTACTGCGATCGCTGCGGCATGGTGCCCGTCCCGGAGGACCAGCTGCCCGTCGAGCTGCCCGACGTCCAGGACTACAAGCCCAAGGGCCGCTCGCCGCTGGCGGCCGCCGAGGCGTGGGTCAACACGACGTGCCCGGAGTGCGGAGGCCCGGCGCGCCGCGAGACCGACACGATGGACACGTTCGTGGACTCGGCGTGGTACTTCATGCGCTACTGCGACGCCGGCAACGACGCGGCGGCCTGGGACCCGGCGGCGCTGGCTCGCTGGATGCCCGTCGACCAGTACATCGGCGGGGTCGAGCACGCCATCCTGCACCTGCTCTACGCACGCTTCTTCACCAAAGCGCTGGCCGACCTCGGCCACCTGCCCGAGGGCATCCAGGAGCCGTTCGCGCGGCTCTTCACCCAGGGCATGATCACCAAGGACGGGGCCAAGATGTCCAAGTCCAAGGGCAACGTCGTCTCGCCGGCGGCGATCGTCGAGCGCTACGGCTCGGACACCGCACGGGCCTACATCCTGTTCATCGGGCCGCCCGACCAGGACGCGGACTGGTCCGACGACGGCGTCGAGGGCATGTTCCGGTTCCTCAGCCGGCTGTGGCGCACCTGCGCGGAGGCGGCCGAGGAGCTGCCGGCCGATCCGCCGCCCGACAACCTCAACCCCGACGACACCCGGGTCATGCGCAAGGCCCACTGGGCGATCGACAAGGTGACCTCCGACATGGCGGGGCGCTTCGCCTTCAACACCGCGATCGCCGCCGTCATGGAGCTGCTCAACGAGCTCACACCGGCCAAGCGCGGCGCGGCGGCGCCCGGCACGATCCGCTTCGGCCTGAGCACCGCGGCCTCGCTGCTGTTCCCGTTCGCCCCGCACACCGCAGCCGACGCCTATCAGCGGCTGACCGGTGAGCGGGTGTGGGAGGAGCCCTGGCCGGCGGCCGACGCCGCCTACCTCGAGACCGACACCTTCGAGCTGGTCTGCCAGGTCAACGGCAAGGTCCGCGACCGCATCGAGGCGCCGACCGGGGCAAGCGAGGACGAGCTGCGCCAGCTCGCGCTCGCCCAGCCCAACGTGCGTGCGCACATCGACGGCTTAGACGTCGCCAAGGTGGTCGTCGTGCCGGGCAAGCTGGTCAACGTCGTCGTGCGCTGAGCGCGTCTCGCGCGCGTCGCTGCACACCGTTGGCACGGTCCGCGCGTCCCGTGGCACACGGCCCGACGTAGCTTCGGGCCATGTCCCGCCTGCCGCGCTCCCAGCTCGCCGCCTATGCCGTCATCGGCGTGCTCGTGCTCGTCCTCGGCGGGCACTGGCTGATGGGGCGACCGAGCGCGGGCGCTGCCTCCACCTACCGCTCTTCGGCGCCGACGGGCTCGGGGAGGCTGTCCGCCGCGCCCGCCGCCGCGTCCTCGGCGGTGGCCGTGAGCTCGCCGTCGCGGGCCCCTGTCGTCCACGTCGCCGGCGCCGTCCGCCACCCCGGTGTCTACCGCCTGGCCGCGGGCGCCCGCGTCCAGGACGCGGTGCGCCGGGCGGGCGGCCCCACGGGCAAGGCCGACGTCAACGCGATCAACCTCGCCGCGGTGCTCCAGGACGGCGTGCAGGTGGTGGTCCCGGCGCGTGGGCCGGCGGGTGCCGTCGCGACGCCGATCGCCGGTGGCGCGAGCGCCGGCGCCGCGGCGCCGACCGCGCCGGTCAACCTGAACACCGCGACCGCCGAGCAGCTCGACACCCTCGACGGCGTCGGCCCCGCGACCGCCCAGAAGATCCTCGAGTACCGCCAGCAGCACGGCGGCTTCCGGACCGTCGAGGACCTGGCTCAGGTGCCGGGCATCGGCCCGAAGAAGCTCGCCGCGCTGCGGAGCAAGGTGCAGGTGTGAGTGTCCGGTCCGGCGCCGCGGCGCTGGGTCGCGGCGCTGCTGGACCACCCACGCCACGTCGCGCTGGGCGCGCTCGTCGGCGGGCTGCTGCTCGGTCCCGCGCTGACCGCGGTCTGCTGGTGGGCGGCGGCGGCGCTGGTGATCGCCGCGCTGGCGGCCGTCGCGAGCGCGGGCGAGCTCGGCGGGCGCCTCGCGCTGGTGCTGGCGCTGGCCGCGGCGGCGCTGCCGTTCGGCGGCTGGCTCGCTGCGGCGCGACTGCACGCGCTGGACCGCTCGGCGCTGGGGCCGTGGATCGCGCACGCGGCCGACCTGCGCGCGACCGTGCTCCAGGCGCCGCGGGCGCGGACGTTCGGGCGGACCGTCGCGCTGGCGAGCGTCGACGCGGGTCCTGGGCGGGGCGAGCGCGTCCTCATCGAGGTCAAGGGCGCGATCCCCGCCGGCGTCGGCGAGCAGCTGCGCGTTCGCGGCGGCTTCCGGGCGCTGCCGGACTTCGAGCAGGCCGCGCGGCGCGCCGGCGCCCACGCGCTGCTGGCGGCCGACGCGGTCACGGCGACCGGCGTGCGGCGCGGCGGTGTGCTCGGCGCCGTCGATGCGGTGCGCCGGCGGGCCGAGCGGGCGCTGGCGGGCGGGCTACCGCCGGCGCTGAGCGGGCTGGCCCGTGGGATGGTCCTCGGCGAGGACGACCAGCTCACGCCCGGCACCACGGCTGACTTCCGCGCCAGCGGGCTGGCGCATCTCGTCGCCGCCAGCGGCTCGAACGTCGCCCTGCTGGCGGCGATGGTCCTGGCGCTCGGCGCCCTGGTGGGGCTGCCGCGCACCCCGCGGCTGGGCCTGGCGCTCGTGCTCGTCGCGGGCTACGTCCCGCTGGCCGGAGGGGGCCCGTCGATCCAGCGGGCGGGGATCATGGGCGCCGCGACGCTCGTGGCGGCGCTCGCCTCACAGCCGGCGTCGCGCGTCTACGCGCTGCTGCTCGCGGCGGCCAGCACGCTTGCGCTGAACCCCCGCAGCGCGGGGGACCCGGGCTGGCAGCTGAGCTTCGCCGCCGTGCTCGGGCTGATGGCGCTCGCGCCGCCGCTGCGCGCCGGTATCGCCCGGCGCTGGCCGCGCCTCCCCGGGCCGGCGGCCGAGGCGCTGGCCGTGTGCCTCGCGGCGGCGGCCAGCACGATGCCGCTGATCGCCGTGACGTTCGGTCGCCTGTCGTGGGTCACCGTGCCGGCCAACCTGCTGGCGGTGCCCGTCGTGGCGCCGGTGATGTGGCTCGGCGCCACGGCGGCCGTCGTCGGCCAGGCATCGGTCGGGCTGGCCGCACCGTTGATGGCGCTGGCGGCGTGGCCGCTGGCCTTCCTGACGGCCATTGGGCACCTGTTCGCCACGCTGCCGGGCGCTCAGGCGCCCGTCGCCCTGCCCGCCGCGGCCGCC
>JAWVFY010000012.1:0-10255 GCA_033855575.1 Solirubrobacteraceae bacterium | reverse complement strand
GTAGAGGCCCACGGCGGTCAGCACGGCCAGCTGATACCAGCCGTTGAAGTAGGCGAAGACGCCGTAGAGCAGGCGCTCGGGCGCGATGCTCAGCGACACGGGGACGACGCGGAAGTCGGCGATCCAGGTCAGCGCGACCCACATGACCAGCGAGAGCCCGACCAGGACGATGGTCGCCCACGGCCGCGCGCCGTAGGTCAGCGCGCCGACCCCGGGCAGCCGCAGCTCGCGCGCCGGGCGGTCCGAGCGGGCGCGGCGGCGGCGGCGCGGGCGCGGCTCGGAGATGGTGCCGTCGCGCTCGATCTTGGGGGCGCGCTTGCGCAGCCGCTCGCCGCAGTACGGGCACTCGGTGATGTACGGCGAGACCTCTGCTCCGCAGTTCTTGCAGACGACGAAGAGGTCGGGGCCGGTGGCCATCAGCCCAGTCGATTCTAGGTGGCTGCCCGGTGCGGGGTGACTACCCGCCCGTGGCCTCGACGATCTCGGCCATGACCTCGCGGAGGTCGTGGTTGGCCTCGTAGACGATCACCTGGCGCTCGGCGCCGCTGCCGCGCTCGAGCAGATCCTCGATGCAGTCGAGGTCGCCGGCGGAGCCGAGCTGCTCGGCGTGCTCCCGCAGCCGCCGCAGCAGCCGGCGGGCGAGATCCTTGGTGGCGATCCGGTCGCCCGAGGGCAGGTCGACCAGCTCGCCGGCCAGGCCGTGGCGGGCCGCCAGCCACTTGTTCTCGTCGAGGATCTGAAACGAGTAGTGCGGCAGCTCCTCGCCGGCCTCGAACCCGGCGGCCAGCTCGTGGACCATCGCCTGGATCAGCGCCGCCAGCGCGAGCGTGTGCTCCACGCGCGTCTGCGCGTCGCACACCCGGATCTCGACGGTGCCGAACTGCGGGTGCGGGCGAACGTCGTACCAGAGGTAGGTGTAGTCGGCCATCACGCCCGAGTCGACCATGAAGCCGATCTGGCGGCTGTAGTCCTCCCAGTCGCGGTACTCGGGCGGGATCCCGACCCGCGGGAAGGCACGGAAGATCGGCGTGCGAGTCGACATCAGCCCGGTGGCGTCGGCGCGCCAGAACGGCGAGTTCGCGCTCAGCGCCAGCAGCACGGGGATGTGGACGCGCAGGCCGTTGGCGACGTGGATCGCCTTGTCGGGGCCGTCGACGCCGACGTGGACGTGCAGGCCGAAGATCAGCTCCTGGCGGGCGACGAAGCGCAGCGCGCTGATCAGCTCGCGATAGCGCGGCCGTGCCACGATCCGGGCGTCCTCCCACATGGCGAACGGATGGGTGCCCGCGCTGCCGATGGTCAGGCCCTTGTCGGCGGCGTTGGCGCGCACCTGCTGGCGCAGCGAGCGCAGCTGGGCGCCCGCCTCGACGGTGTTGGCGCACGGACGCGTGGCGATCTCCAGCACCGACTCCATCAGCTCGGGCTTGATCTCGCCCTCGGTCGCGTCCTGCAGGAGCGACTCGACCGCGTTGACCAGGTCCAGCGACTCCCGGTCGACGATCATGAGCTCCTCCTCGATGCCGATCGTGAAGCTCGGCCCGGTGAAGTGCTGCTCCATCGTGCGCGGAGCCTACCCGGGACCTCGGCCCACCCCTCTCGCGCCCACCTCGTGCCCGTCCACCCCGGGTACGATCATCAGATGGCCACCGCTGAGATTTCCACGACCCGAATCGAGGAGCTGCTGGGCGCGGACGCTGCCGCGCTCCTCGAGCACCGCTGCGAGACCTTCCCCGCCTCGGACCTGCACCTTCCCGGCCCCGACTTCGTCGACCGGGTGTGGACCGACTCCGACCGCTCCACCAACGTCCTGCGCCAGCTGCAGTGGCTGTTTCACAGCGGCCGCCTGTCGGGGACGGGCTACGTGTCGATCCTCCCGGTGGACCAGGGCATCGAGCACTCCGCGGGGGCCAGCTTCGCCCCCAACCCCGCCTACTTCGACCCCGAGAACATCGTCCGGCTGGCCATCGAGGGCGGCTGCAACGCGGTCGCCTCGACGCTCGGCGTCCTCGGCGCGGTCAGCCGCAAGTACGCGCACAAGTTCCCCTTCATCGTCAAGCTCAACCACAACCAGCTGCTGACGCTGCCCAACACGTTCGACCAGGTCCAGTTCGGCTCGGTGCGCCGCGCCCACGAGATGGGCGCCGCGGGCGTGGGGGCGACGATCTACTTCGGCTCGCCGGAGTCCAACCGCCAGATCGTCGAGATCTCACAGGCCTTCGAGGAGGCCCACCGCCTGGGCATGTTCACCGTGCTGTGGTGCTACCTGCGCAACAACGGCTTCAAGATCGACGGCGTCGACTACCACCTCGCCGCCGACCTGACCGGCCAGGCCAACCACCTGGGCGTGACGATCGAGGCCGACATCATCAAGCAGAAGCTGCCCGAGAACAACGGCGGCTACAACGCGCTCAACGCCAACGGGTCGGTCTACGGCAAGACCAACAAGCTCGTCTACGAGAAGCTGACGACCGACAACCCGATCGACCTCACGCGCTATCAGGTGCTCAACTGCTACCTCGGCCGCGCGGGCCTGATCAACAGCGGCGGCGCCTCGTCGGGCGCCACCGACCTGGCCGAGGCCGTGCGCACGGCGGTCATCAACAAGCGCGCCGGCGGCATGGGCCTGATCACCGGCCGCAAGGCCTTCCAGCGCCCGATGAGCGAGGGCATCGAGCTCCTCAACGCGGTCCAGGACGTCTACCTGTCGCCTGAAGTCAGCGTCGCGTAGTTCCGCGCGCGAGTCGTCGCAGACTTGGTGCAAGGCCCGGTGCACGCACGCCGGGGCGGCGCCCATCATTGGCCCATGCGCCGCAGCAGCCTCGTCCCCTGGCTGATCGCCGCCCTCCTGGCGGTCGTGGCCGGCCGCGCGGTGCTGCCGGGTCGCGGGTCGAGCACCGGGTCCGCCGGCGTGCAGCAGGCCGTCGTGGACCGGGTCGTCGACGGAGACACGATCGTCGCCCGCCTCGTCAGCGGCCGGACCGAGCGCGTGCGGCTGATCGGCATGGACACGCCGGAGTCGGTCAAGCCCGGGACGCCGGTGCAGTGCTACGCCCTGAAGGCCAGCGCCTACACCAAGCACCTGCTCACCGGGCGCCGGGTGCGACTCGTCGGCGACGTCGACGCGCGCGACCGCTACGGGCGGCTGCTGGCCTACGTCTACCGCGAGCCCGACGGGCTGTTCGTCAACGAGCAGCTGGTCCGCGCGGGCCTCGCGCGGCCGTACCCGTTCCCGCCCAACGTGCGCTTCGAGGACCAGATCGCGACGCTGGCCACGCGGGCTCGCGAGGCCGGGAGGGGGCTCTGGAGCGCCTGCTGAGCGGTACGCTGCTGCCCGCATGAGGATGCGTCAGAGCCTCGCGGAGATCGAGCGCGCCTTCGTCGAAGAGGCGCAGGTGGAGCAGGTGCGGGCCGAGTACACGGTCCGCACGACCGAGCTGCGCGCCCGTCAGCGGAAGATCGAGCGCGCCCACAAGCACGGCACCAAGCGCTTCGTGGCGCTGGTGCTGGCCCTCGTCGCGACGGCCGTCCTGGTGACGATCGCGATGTTCGAGACGCTCTACTACGTGATGAGCTAGTAGCGGGTGAACCGCTCGAGCTCGGCGTCGACGTCCGCGTGGCCCCGGCCACCGGCCGTGACCTGGCCGCGCTCGGCCTGGATCTCCAGGTAGACCTCTTTCCGGAAGATCGGGACGTCCCGCGGAGCGGAGATGCCCAAGCGAACCTTCTCGCCCATGATGCTGAGCACCGAGACCTCGACGTCGTCGCCGATCATGATGCTCTGGTTGGACTTTCGTGTCAGAACCAACATGGGCTGGGCACCTCCGTGCCTTGCGCTGAGGGGACGGGTCTGCTCTTCCCACCTGCCCTTCACATCAAACCACTGTGGCAGGACGTTCGCGCCGATGCGTGGCCAGGCGGGTGCGCTAGGCTCCGGCGCCCCTATGGCACGACGCTCGCTGCGCCCCCACCTCAACCAGATCCGCGGCTGGGTCCGTCAGGGCCGGACCGACGCCTGGATCGCCCACCAGCTGGAGGTCACCGTCCAGCAGATCGAGCAGTTCAAGCGCGAGAACGACCTCTCGGCCGGCGCCGGCGCCGATGGAGCCGACGCCGTGGCCGGCTCGCCCGCCGACTTCGACGACGAGATCGACCTGCGCGCCGAGGACGACGCGCTGATCGCCGCCGAGCTGGAGGCCGCCGCCGCCCGCGCGGCCGAGGAGCCCGACGAGGACGAGGACGCCGACGAGGATGGCGGCGACGAGTCCGACGAGGACGGCGCCCCGCGCCGGCGCCGCGGCCGTCGCGGCGGCCGCCGCCGCCGTCCGGGCGGCCGCTCCGCCGCCCTGGAGGGCAGCTTCGACCACGGCGAGGAGGGCTACGGGCTGTGGCTCGACCCCGCGATCGCCGACAACCCCGTCTACGCCGAGCACTGGGCCGGCCACCGGCCCGTCGAGGTCACGATCGAGGAGGACCGGATCGTGATCCGCCGTGCCGGCGAGGACCCCGAGGACGCTGAGGCCGAGTAGCGCCGAAGGCGACCGCGCGCTCGTCCAGCGCGCCATCGCCTTCGAACGCGAGTGCCTGGCCATCGCCGCCGGGCAGCGCCGGGAGCACCCGCTGGGCCTGTGGACGCGGAACCTCGCGCATCCGCAGATGTGGACGATGAACCAGCTGCACGTCATCGGCCGCCACCCCACGCTGACCGCGCCCGCGCTGATGGCCGAGCTCGACGCCGAGCTGGCCGACGCCCGCCACCGGCGGGCGGTTCTCGACGACGACGCCACGGGGCGGCGCCTGGCCGAGGACTTCCGCGCCGCCGGCTGGCTGGTCAGCCCACTGCTGGTCATGCTGCTCGACCGCGAGCCGCCCGAGCCGCCACCGGGCGTCGCGTGCGAGGTCGGCGAGGACGCCATGTTGGCCCTCGACGAAAAGATCGTCGGCGACGATCCCGAGCTGCCCGAGCTCGACCGCCCTGTCGTGCTGGCCGGCCACGTGCACATGCGCAAGGCGGTCCCGCGGACGCGGCTGTTCATCGGCGTCCGCGACGGCACACCCGCCAGTCAGGCGACCCTCTTCACCGACGGGCGCACCGGGCAGCCCGAGACCGTCGGCACGCTGTCGCGCCACGAGGGCCACGGGCTCGCCTCCGCGGTCGTCAGCCTGGCCGCCCGCGAGGCGCTGGCCGCCGGGTGCGACCTGGTCTTCATCCTCTGCCGGGCCGACACCGGCCCGGTGCCGCTCTACGCCGGCCTGGGTTTCCGGGCGGCCGGCCGGTACTGGGCGTTCACGCGTCCGGCATGAGCCGCCGGCCGCCGGCGTAGTCGGCGGCCTCGCGCATGTAGCGCGCGAACGCGGCGTCCACGACAACGCGGGGATCCCAGGCCCAGGGATCGTCGGGCGCGGTCTGCATCGCCAGCTGCTGCGCCCAGCCCGTGCCGCTCTCGTAGAGGTCGGCGAGCTCGTCGGTCGAGAACGGCGAGCCGAGCCGGCGGCGCAGCTCGGCGTAGATCCGATCGGTGACCCGTTCGAGCACCCGCACCTCGCCGCGCGGCGCGTGCTCCAGTCGCCGCAACCCATCCTGCCACTGCGCCATCGCCGACTCGAAGCCCATCGGGCCCGAGGGTACCCGCGGACGGCTACTTGCCGCGGGGCAGGTTGCTCACGACGTAGCTGGCCTCGCCCGGCCGGACCATCCCCAGCCGCCGCGCCTCGGCCTCGATCACGTGCGGATCCGACAGCGCCTTCCTACGTGACTGGAGCGCGCGGCCCTGGCGCTGGAGCGCCGCGACCTCGGCCTGGCGGTGGTGTGACTCGCGCAACGTGTTGATGTAGGACTTCGCCGGGTTGACGTAGAGGAACAGCAGCCCGGCGAAGACCACGAGCAGCCCGTAGCGGCTGATGCGGTCCCAGCGAATGGTGGCGGCGGCCATGCCATGGCCGTTCGACGCCGGGCCGGCCGACCCTTCCCGCCGCGCCGAAGCTGTCGCGTCGGGAGTCAGCTCCTGAACACCGCGCGGCCGGGGAAGGTCGCATCGCTCCCCAGGGCCTCCTCGATGCGCAGCAGCTGGTTGTACTTCGCCACGCGGTCCGAGCGCGACGGGGCGCCCGTCTTGATCTGGCCGCAGCCGGTGGCCACCGCCAGGTCGGCGATCGTCACGTCCTCGGTCTCCCCGGAGCGGTGCGACATGACCGCGGTGTAGCCCGCATCGCGGGCGATGCGGATCGCCTCCAGCGTCTCGGACAGCGTGCCGATCTGGTTGACCTTGACGAGGATCGAGTTGGCCACGCCGCGCTCGATCCCCTGGCGCAGGCGTTCGGGGTTGGTGACGAAGAGGTCGTCGCCGACGAGCTGGACGGTGGCGCCGATCTGGTCGGTCAGCGCCTTCCAGCCGTCCCAGTCGTTCTCGTCCATGCCGTCCTCGATCGAGAGGATCGGGTACTTGGCCGCCATCTCGGCCCAGTAGCCGGCCAGCTCCGCGGCAGACAGCTTGCGGCCCTCGTGCTCGAGGTCGTAGAGGCCGTCGACGTAGATCTCGCTGGTCGCCGGATCCAGGGCGATCGCGACGTCCTCCCCCGGCCGGTAGCCGGCGGCCTCGATGCCTTCAACGAGCAGCTGCAGGGCCTCCTCGTTGGAGCCGAGGTCGGGCGCGAAGCCGCCCTCGTCGCCCACCGTGGTGCTGAGGCCGCGGTCGTGCAGCGTCTTCTTGAGCGCGTGGAAGACCTCGGCGCCCATGCGCAGGCACTCCGAGAAGCTCGGCGCGCCCGCCGGGACGACCATGAACTCCTGGAAGTCGACCTTGTTGTCGGCGTGCGCGCCGCCGTTGAGGACGTTCATCATCGGCACGGGCAGCACGTGGGCGGCCTCGCCCCCGAGATAGCGGTAGAGCGGCAGGCCCTCCTCGGCAGCGGCGGCGTGCGCGGCGGCCAGCGACACCCCGAGGATCGCGTTGGCACCGAGCCGGGACTTGTTCGGCGTGCCGTCGAGGGCGATCAGCGCACTGTCGAGGCCCTGCTGGTCGAGCGCGTCGAGGTCGCGCACCGCGTCGGCGATCTCGCCGTTGACGTTGGCCACGGCCTTCGTCACGCCCTTGCCCAGCCAGGCCGCGCCGCCGTCGCGCAGCTCGGTGGCCTCGAACTCGCCCGTCGACGCGCCCGATGGCACCGCGGCGCGGCCCGTCGAGCCGGAGCGCAGCACCAGCTCGACCTCCACCGTGGGGTTGCCGCGCGAGTCCAGGATCTGGCGCGCGTGGACGGTCTGGATCTTGCTCATCGCTCGTTGTACCTCGCCTGTGCGTAGTAGCCCAGCTGGGCGTCGGTGGTCAGCTCGGCCCAGGCGGACCCCGCCTGCTCGGCGAGGGCCTCGGCGGCCTCGATGCGGCCGCGAAATCTGTCAGATGCGGCGCGCAGGGCGAGCTCCGGGTCGACCCTGAGCTTGCGCGCCACGTTGACGGCGGCGAACAGCACGTCGCCGACCTCGTGGAAGGTCTCCTCGCGGCCGTCGGCGGCCTGCAGCTCCTCGAGCTCGCCGGACACCCCGTCGTAGGGCACGTGGTCGAAGTCGAAGCCGGTCGAGGCGGCGCGGCGCTGGACCTTGCGCGCGTAGAGCGGCCCCGGCAGGTTCTCCGGGACGTCGCCGAAGATACCGGGCTCCCGGCCCTCCTCGGTCTGCTTGATCGCGTCCCAGTTGCGCAGCACCTCGCCCGCGTCGGCGACCTCGGTCGCACCGAAGACGTGCGGGTGGCGGCGGATCAGCTTCTGGCGGACGTGCTCGGCCACCTCGGCCAGCGACCCGGCGCCGCGCTCCTCGAGCAGCAGCGCCAGGAAGTGGACCTGGAAGAGCACGTCGCCGAGCTCGTCGAGGAGCTTGGCGTCGTCGGCGCGGTGGGCGGCGTCGGCGAGCTCGTAGGCCTCCTCGACCGTGTGCGGGACGATCGAACGCTCGTCCTGCTCGCGGTCCCACGGGCACTCGCGCCGCAGGCGGCGCGTCAGCTCGTCCAGGCGCGCAACCGCGGCCTGCGGCCCCTCGGGGTCGCCGGACTCCACTACGGGGTCGTCGTGGAGCCCGTCGGCGCCGTGGCCGACGTCGTCGTCTTCGTCTTCGGGGCGTTCTTGCAGTCCTGCGTCACGTAGCCCTTGCGGCAGTCCGTCTTGGACTTCCAGCTCTTCTGGAAGTTCTTGACGAAGGCGTCGAGCGCCTTCTGCTGGTTCTGCGAGGCCAGGAGCTGCTTGATCGTCGCCGTGGCCGCCTGCAGCGACTGCTGCGAGGCCGGCGTGATCTTCGTCACGGTGAAGACGTAGAAGCCGAACTGGGTCTTGACGGGCCCGTTGAGGCCGCCCCTCTTGGCCGCGAACACCGCGGTGTCCAGCGCCTTCTCCTGCTGGCCCTTGGCCACGGCGAGCAGCACGCCGCCCTGGTTCTTGGAGGCCTGGTCGATCGAGTCCTTCTTGGCCACCGCCTTCCAGCTCTGGCCCGACTGCAGCGCCGCCTTGGCCTGGTTGGCCTTGGCCGCCGTCTTGGTCAGGACGATGCGCAGGTCGCGGCGCTCCGGCTGCGCGAACCGCGCCTTGTTCTTGGCGTAGTAGGCCGAGATCTGCTGGGCGGAGACGTTGGCCTTGCCCTTCGTGACCTTCGTGCGCAGTGCGTTGGACAGCGCGTCGAGCTTGACGCGGAACTTGATGTCAGCCAGCGTCATCCCCGAGGTCTTGAGGAACTTCTGGAAGTCCGCTTCCTTGGGGAACGACTGCTTCTTGGTCGTCTGGAACTGCTTCTCGACGGTCGCGTCGGAGACCTTGACGTTCTGGTTGGCGGACTCGCCCTGGATCCACTGCGACGAGATCAGGAACTGCAGCACCTGCTGCTTGAGGCCCTCGTACTCCTGCGAGCACTGGGACTTGAAGGTCGCGTCGGTCGGCTTGGGCTGGCCCTTGGCGGGCGCCGGTGCGCTCTTCTTCTTGGCGGCGATGCACTGCGTGAAGTTCGGGGCGTCGGGCACGGCGGTCGAGGCCGCCGAGGCGGTCGGGTTGGCGCTGCCGGCCGAGGAGATCGCGGCGACCTTCATCCAGTGGTTGAAGTCGTCGGTGGTGATCGACGTGCCGCCGACCTTGGCGACCGCATTGCCGGGAATGGAGCTCCCGCCGCAGGCCGCGAGAGCAACGGCCAGGGCCACAAAAAAGGCGCCAAGCGCCAGGATCCGAGAAAGCTTGTTCATAGGTGTTGCGCAATGTAGCCGGTCAGGCTGCCGCCTGGGCCGGTTCGGAGACAACTTTTAACAGGGCTTCAGCCGCGCGCAGGACGGCGGGGAACTGCTCGCCAGGCGCTTCGGGCAGCGCCACGGTCAGCTGGGAGCGCCCGGGCTCATACGTGGCCTCCGGCACCGCCTCGCGCAAATGCTCGGTTGCGCCCGGCTCGAGGTCGACCGGGGTGACGATCAGGCGGGCGCCGCGCAGCGAGACCGAGCGCGCGCCGGCCTCGCCCAGACGGATCCGCGCCTGCTGGAGGCTGAGGAGGTTCAGCAGCGGCTCGGGCGGCGGGCCGAAGCGGTCGTCAAGCTCGTCGCGGAGCGTCGCCAGCTCGGCGACCTCGCGCGCGCCGGCGATCCGCCGGTGGACGTCGATCTTGGCCTGCTCGTAGGGGATGTAGTCGGCGGGGACGTAGGCGTCGACGTTGACGTCGAGCCGCACCGGCTCCCGCTCGGTCTCAAAGCCGTCGCCCTCGCGCGCCGCCACCGCCTCTTCGAGCATCGACAGGTACAGCTCGAAGCCCAACGCCGCGACGTGGCCGGACTGCTCGTCGCCCAGCAGGTTGCCGGCGCCGCGGATCTCCAGGTCGCGCATGGCGATCTTGAAGCCCGCGCCGAGCTCGGTGTAGTCGCTGAGCGCCGTCAGCCGCTTCATCGCCTCCTCGGTCAGCGCGGCGTGGCTCGGGTAGAGCAGGTAGGCGTATGCGCGCTCACGCGAACGGCCGACGCGCCCGCGGATCTGGTAGAGCTGGGCCAGGCCGAAGAGGTCGGAGCGCTCGACGATCAGCGTGTTGGCCTGCGGGATGTCGATGCCCGACTCGATGATGCTGGTGGCCACCAGCACGTCGGCGTCGCCGCGCAGGAAGGAGAGCATCCGCTTCTCGAGCTGCTTCTCGTCGAGCTGCCCGTGGGCGACCTCGAAGCGAACGCCGGGGCACAGCCCGCGCAGCCGCTCGGCGGTCTCGTCGATGGTGTCGACGCGGTTGTGCACGAAGAACGCCTGACCGCCGCGCGCG
>JAWVFY010000011.1:0-3123 GCA_033855575.1 Solirubrobacteraceae bacterium | reverse complement strand
CCCGGTCGCGGGCGATCAGCGTCAGCCGGTAGCGGCCGGGCGTCAGCGGCTGCCCGTTGAGGCGCCCGCTGAGCTTCAGGCGATGGGCGCCGGCGCGCTCGGTGACGACGAACGCACCGATGGCCGGCGCGCCGCGGCGCGGGCGCGAGACGATCGCGACGACGTCGGACGGCTCGGAGACGGAGAAGTGCAGCAGCGAGGACACCGGGGCGGCCGAGGCCACGAAGCCGATCCCCAGGCGTGCCGGGCGAAACGCGGTGACGCCCAGGCGCACGTGCGAGAGCACCGGCGGCGTGGTGTCGCCCGGTGGAGAACGCTGCGCGGCCAGCGGCCGGGTCTCGTAGGCGCCGATGTCCGGCCGCCGACCCAGCCTCCGCAGCAGGCCGGCGCGGTCGGCGGCGCCGCTCTGGAGCTCATAGGTGCCGTGATCGATCGCCGGCGAGCCCCGGGCCGGACGGAAGTTCCCGTGCGCGGGGTCGACGAGCAGCGGGGGTCGTGCGACGTTCGCGCCGCCGTCCGCGACCCCGGCCGAACCGCGCAGGATCGAGTGGTCGGCGATGGCCGAGGCCGCCGCACAGTCGTCGGGGCCGGCGCAGTCGCCCGTCCCCGGGGCCTCGGCCGGCTCGACGACGACGTCGTGCGCGCGCCCGTGAGCGATCGTGCTCTTGATGACGACCGCCGCGCCGTTGACCGCGTGCACGGCGTCGGCGCCCGCGCCGGCGGCCCACGCCGTCACGTTGAGCAGCGCGTCGTTGCCGCCGGTCGCGTAGATCGCCGAGCCGCCCGCACCCGATTCGGTGGCCACCGAATCGGTGACCAGCGCGGAGGCGCCCCCCAGCAGGATGCCGCGCGCGCCGCCGCGGGCGGTGACCCGGCGGACCGTCGGCGCTCCGCCCAGCACCAGGGCGGTCCCCTGGGCCACGAACGTCGCGTCGTAGATGGCGCCGTCGCCGGAGAGCAACGCCGCGACGTCGCTGCGCCGGGCCAGAACTCGCACACCCGTCCACGCGGTGTCGCTCTGGTCGGAGCTCAGGCACGGGTCAGGCGAGGCGGCGGTCTGGGTCAGCCGCGAGCTCTCGACTCGGGTGCCCGACGCGGAGATCCGCAGACAGGCGGCGTCGGTGCTCGTGACGGTCAGGTCGGTGAGCGTCGCCGCGGTCTGCACGTCGACCGGCACGGCGCCGCTGCCCGCGGTCCGCACGGCGATCCGGGTGACCGTGCTCCCGTCCGCGCCGGCCTCGAGCACGAAGGCGCTCGCGCCCGGGAGGGTCGTCCGGAACACGGGGCGCGCGCCGACCGCCGGGCCGCGGAGGAACAGCTCACGCGTGATGTCGACGGGCTGGTCGGCATAGACGCCCCCGGCCAGCGCGATGGTGTCGCCGGGCAGACTGCCCGCCCCGTTGACGGCCCAGGCGACCGAGCACGGGCGCGTGGCGGCGCACGGGCCATCGCCGGCCCCGTCGGGGCTGACGTGGCGCGTCGCCCCGAGGGCGGGCGCCGGGGCGAGCGCCAGGACGGCCAGGGCTCCGGCTGCGCCGCGCATCGGCGGGCTACGTTACGCATCCGGGCACGTCGCAGAGCCCCGGTAGAGTCGGGCGGGTGGCCATCGTCCGGAACGGGCTGGTCCGCATCGCGCGGGCGTGGCGGGCGCTCGCCGTCGAGCAGCGCCATGCGGCGCTCGGCGCGCTCGCCCTGCTGGTCACCATGGCCCTGCCGTGGTACGGCAAGGACACCTTCGACGAGAAGATCCACGGCTACGCCCATCAGAGCCTCAACGCGTTCGCGGTGTTCGGGTGGGTCGAGGCGGCGATCTTCCTCGTCACGCTGGGCGTGCTGCTGCTGCTCTTCTACCGCGCCGAGCAGCGCGCCTTCCACCTGCCCGGCGGCGACGGCACCGTCATCTTCGGCGCGGGCCTGTGGGCGGCGTTCCTGTTCCTCTGGCGCGTCTTCGACCGCCCGTCGGCCACGGGCAGCGCCACGACCGTGGGTATCCAGTGGGGCTTCTTCTTCGCCTTCCTGGCCGCGGGGGCGCTCGCCTTCGCCGGCTACCGCCTGCGCTCCGCCCAGCCCCCCGAGCCGACCCGCGCGCAGGACCCCACGACGCGCGAGGAGCCCGCGCCGCCGCCCCGCGAGCCGCTGACCGCCGGCACGCGGCCCGTGCGCCGTCGCCGTCGCGTGGCCGGCAGCCCGGGCTCGGAGTCGCACACCAGGATCGCGGGCCAGCTCTCGTTCGACGAGCGCGACCCCGACCGCGACGACACGGAGTAGCAATGCCGCTCGAGCCCGCCGCCTGGTACGCGGTCCGGCGAGCGCAGAGCCGCAAGCCGGCGACCTACACCTGCCCGCTCTGCGGACGCTTCCTGCCCGCGCTCTCCGAGCACGTCCTGATCACGCCCGAGGGCGACGGCTCCCGGCGGCGGCACGCGCACACCGCGTGTGCCGTGCGTGCCCGGTCCGCCGGCCGCCTGCCCGATCGGTCGGACTGGCTCAAGCGCCAGCCGCGCCCGCCCTCGCTCTGGCGCCGGCTCCTCGCGGCGCGGCGACGCTAGATGGCGTGGAACAGCAGCGGCAGCACGAGGATCGCCATGAAGATCAGCCCGATGCCGGTCGCGATCAGCGTGTTGGACTTGATGATGTGGCCCGCGATGCCCACCAGGAAGCCCACGAACATCATCACGATGTAGGCCGTCAGATTCGCGTCGCCGGTGGGCAGGATGTCCGCGGGGAGGATCGGCACCCCCCACTCCTATCATTCGCCGTCCATGATCGAGCAACCCGAATCGGTCGAGCAGGTCGCCAGCGGGCTGCGCGAGGTCGGCTACCTGCCCGGCGAGTCGACCGCGCTGGTCGCCTACCTGGCCGCGCGGCTCGGCAAGCCGGTGCTCGTCGAGGGGCCCGCGGGCGTCGGCAAGACCGAGCTGGCCAAGGCACTGGCGAAGTTCCTCGGGCGCGCGCTGATCCGCCTGCAGTGCTACGAGGGGCTCGACGAGGCCAAGGCGCTGTACGAGTGGAACTACCGCAAGCAGCTGCTGCGCATCCAGACCGAGGCCGCCGACACGGGCTGGGACGCCGTCCAGGACGACATCTTCGGCTCGGAGTTCCTGCTCGAGCGCCCGCTGATGA
>JAWVFY010000010.1:0-4738 GCA_033855575.1 Solirubrobacteraceae bacterium | reverse complement strand
GCTTGCCCTGCAGGTGCTCGGCGCCGTAGTCGTCGGGGAAGTTCAGCTTGACGGTGCGATCCTCGCCGGCCGTGGCGCCCTCGAGCTGCTCCTCGAAGCCGGGGATCAGGCGGCCGGTGCCGAGCTCGACCATCTGGTCGCGCCCCTCGCCGCCCTCGAAGCCCTCGCCGTCGATCGAGCCGACGTAGTCCATGACCACAAAGTCGCCCTTGGCGGCGGCTTCCTCGACGGTCTCCAGGCGGGCGGAGCGCTCGCGGAGCTGCTCGAGCTCGGCGTCGATGTCGGCCGGGTCCGGCTCGGGCTCGCGGCGGCCCACCTCGAGGCCCTTGTACTCGCCGAGCGTCGCCGTCGGCCGCACGCCGATCTCGAACTGGAACGTCAGCGGCTCGCCCGGGGCGGGCAGGTCGGAGAGGTCGAGGTCGGGGTCGCCGACCGGATGGATCTTGGCGTCGTCGAGCGCCTGCACGTACCAGCGGCCCAGCGCACCCCGGACGGCCTGGTCGAGCACCGCCTCGCGGCCGAAGCGCTTGATGACCACGGGGGTCGGGACCTTGCCGCGGCGGAAGCCGGGCATCCGCAGGTCCTTGCCGAGCTCCTTGGCCGCCTGCTCGACGGAGCGCTCGATCTCCTCCGGCGGGACCTGCGCCTCCACGCGCACGCGGGACTCCGGGAGCTCGGTGACGGTCGTCTGCATCGCCGAGTGACGATAGCGTCGGGTTCGTGCCTCGTCGGCCCCGTCTCGCCGCCTGGTTGTACACGGGCCCCATCGGTCATCTCTACGCCGGAACGGCCGACGCCGTGGAGCTGCTGGTCCGCTACTGGTGGGCCCGCGCGCGCGGCCGCGAGATCCGCTAACTGCTCAGCGCGAAGATCGGCCAGCGCCCGGGGACGCCCTTGAGGTCGTGGTCGCCCCGCCAGTCGAACTCGAGGCCCGAGCCGACCACCGTGCCGTAGGCGGTGCCCGACGCCAGGATCTCGCCTGGCTCGGCCAGCGCCGCCACGCGCGCGGCGATGTGCACGGCCATGCCGCCGACGTCCTCGCCGACGATCTCGCACTCGCCGGTGTGCAGGCCGACGTGGAGCTCGAGGCCGAGCGGCCGGACGGCGTCGACGACGGCGCGGGCGCAGCGCAGCGCCGAGGACGGCGGCCCGTCGAAGGTGATCAGGAACGCGTCGCCGATCGTCTTGACCACGTGGCCGCTGAAGCGCTGGACGACCTCGCGGACCGCGCGCTCCTGGCTGGCCAGCAGGTCGCGCCAGCGCCCGTCGCCGAGACGGGCGGCGTGGCCGGTCGAGTCGACGATGTCGGTGAACAGCACCGTGAGCATGGCCCGCTGGATGCCGCCGCTGCGCCCGCCGGTGAGGAACTCCTCGAACTCGCCGACCAGCGCCTCGGAGTCGCCCAGCGACGGCAGGTGGTCGCGTCCGGGCAGCTCGACGAGCTTGGCGCCGGGCAGGTGCTCGGCGATGTAGCGCGAGTGGCGCACGTCGATCAGCGGGTCGTCGGTGCGATGGACCGTGAGCGTCGGGACGTTGATGTCGGGCAGCACGTCGCGCGCGTCGATGGTCTCCTGATAGTCGATCATCCGGCGCAGGCCGCCGGGGCTCAGCGAGCCGCGCTCCATCCGACCCAGCCAGGACCTCAGCCGCTCGTCGTCGGCGCGGCTGTCGGCCAGCAGCCCGACGATCGTGCCGGTGCCCCAGGCGTCGGACTGCGCGGCGAAGCGCTGGCGACGCTCCCCGACCGCCGAAGCCCATTCGTATCCCGGCGCCGCCATCGTGCGGATGATCGGCGCGTAGAACAGCAGCGCGCGGCAGCGCTCGGGGAAGTCGTGGGCGTAGCGCGCGGCAAGCGCGCCGCCGCCGGTGTAGCCGAGCATCGCCGCGCGCTCGCTGCCGACGGCATCGAGGATCACGTTGAGGTCGTGGACCTCGTCCTCCAGCGTGAAGTCGTCGGGCAGCTGGTCGGACATCCCGGTGCCACGCCGGTCGAAGAGGATCATGCGGGCGAAGCTGCCCATCCGCTCGAAGAACCGCGCGAGCCCCGGGTCCTCCAGGACGATCTCGATGTGCGACAGGATCCCGGGCACGAAGACCAGGTCGACCTCGCCTGCGCCGATCGTCCGGTAGGCCAGCGTGGCCTGCTCGCTGCGCGCGTACTGGACGGGACCCACCATCTCGGCCAGGAGCCTACGGGCCGGTGTAGGGCGGCGCGCGGCCGCGGCGGCGGTAGGCGGCGACCAGCGCGCGGCGGGTGGCCGCCAGCGAGCGCGCGTCGTGGTGCAGCCGCCAGGTGATCCGCAGCCGCCCGCTGTGCGACGGCAGCCGCACGAGCGCGCCGGACACCGCGTGCCCGCCGATCCGCACGCCGCGGGCGTCGGCCGGGACGGTCCACCACAGCGGGACGCCGGCCGGCGCCGACCAGGTCAGCGTCGCGCCGCGCGACGTGCTCCTCAACCCCACGCTGGCCGGGCCGTGCGCGGTCGGGGCTCGGGCAATCGACACGCGCCGCCCGGAGCCCAGCCACGCCGGCGACAGCGCGCCGAGCAGCTGCAGGCCGGTGCCGCGCTCGCGCACGAGCATGTTGCGGATCAGCGCGACGATCTCGGCCGAGCACCAGGCGTGCGGGGCGAGGTCGTCGGCGACCAGGCGCCGGCCGTAGGGCCGGGTGCCGAGCTCGAAGCAGCCGTCGGTCGCCGTGAGGTGGGCCAGCGAGGCGTAGAGGCCGTCGACGACGGAGCGCTGCTCGCCACGGGCCAGCTCGGTCTCGAAGACGCGGAAGCCCAGGTAGCCGTGCAGCGACGAGCCGTACGTGGCCAGCCCCTCGGCGAAGCGCGAGCGCACGCTGCGCAGCGTGGCCGAGACCTGCGGGTCGCCCGGCGCGAAGACCGGATAGGGCCAGGCGGCCCAGAGGTTGCCCCAGTCGTGGCCGCCCGCGGCGTCGAGCGCGGGCGGGATGGCGCCGCCGCGGCGCCGCAGGGCCCCGACGATGGTGCGCTGGAGGTCGTCGCGCTGGGCCCGCCATGCCGCTGCCAGGTCGGGGCGCCCCGCGGCGGTCGCCAGCGAGGCGGCGGCGTCGGCGCCCGCCACCGCCCAGAAGTCGTCGCCCGGCAGGTGCCCCGCGACGAGCTCGTCGTCGTGCGGATCCGACGGCGGCACCAGGCGCAGGGGGTCGGCCGCCCGCGCGCTCGCCAGCCAGTCCATGGCGCGCTGCACCGCCGGCAGCTGTGCGGCCGCGAACGCGGCGTCGCCGGTCAGCCGCACGTGCTCGCCGAACGCCCACAGCGCCTCGCCGAGTCCGTCCATCTGGCCGGCCCGCGAGACGAACAGGCCGTCCGGGCGCTGCCAGGCCGAGAAGAACGCGAGGTCCTGCGCGGCCGGCACCTGCAGCCCGGCGAGGTCGAGCGCCTGGGCGATCACCGCGGTGTCGCGCAGCCAGAACGAGTGGTACTGCAGCGCGTTGACCGCCTGGACCCACTGGCCGCCGGGCAGCTGGTAGCGCGGCTCGAGGATCTGGGCCAGGCTGGCGGAGAACGCGTCGGTCACCGCGCGCTCGGGCAGCCGGATCGCCACCGCCGCGCCCAGCGCGGCGCGCCAGCGCGCCAGCACCGCGGAGCGGTGGGCGGCGAAGGAATCGGCGCGCAGCGCGGCGATCTCCGCGGGCGTCATCGCCCGCGGCGTGACCGGGATGCGCAGGTCGACCGACCGTGTCGCGCCCGACGCCAGCCGCAACGCGTAGGTGGCCCGCCCCACACGGTCGGCGACACCGCTCGCCCGCTGCGGGCCCGTGGGGGTCGCCGGATCGCCGCCGTAGACGTAGAGCACGCGCCCGTCGCGCGTCACGGCCCCGCCGCCCGCGGCGTAGGTCGCCTGCGGGTCGAACGGCTCGCCGGGCTGGGTGTAGAGGCCGGGTACCGGCGACGACGCCGGGCGCGGGAAGCGAAACGCGAAGCGCCCGCCCGCCTCGGGCGTGCCGCCCGACCACATCGCCTCCGCCGCCCAGTGCGCGACGCGCGGGCGCGAGGACGGGTTGTGCGCCTCGACGTGGACGAAGACCACCGGCGCGCCGCCGATCGCGTCGATCAGCGTCGTCAGCCGGTAACGCACCCCGCCCGCCGCGGCGCTCGACGACAGCACCGGGTAGCGGCCCTCGGCGCGTGCGCGGGTCGGGACGTCCCACGCCGCCAGCCCCGGCCCGTAGCGAAAGGCGATCTCGGCCGCTCCGGTGTAGACGTCGCCCTCGGGCGTGATCTCGGCGCCGGCCACGAGCCCGGGCACCGCGAGCTGGTCGGTGGGCGCCGCCAGGAAGCCCGCCTGCGCCGATGCAGCCGCGGGCAGCACGAGGAACGGCAGGACGGCGAGGATCGCGGCGCGGCGCACCGCCACCGGAACCTAGTGGTGACCCGGAAGGTGCGGTGTCAGCGGCAGGCCGCCGGCGCCGGGATCCCGCCCGGGTCGCTCAGCGAGGGCGGCGCCGCGCCCGGGCTCGTGCCCCAGCTGCGGTCGGGCAGCGCGGCGGGCACGGCGCTCAGCCTCCGCGCCCGCGCCAGCTCGCAGCCGGTCAGCCACGTGCGCGACAGCGGCCGGCCGTCGAGCGAGAAGCCGTGCACGTAGGGGCGCGCCGCCGACGCCCCCGGCGAGGCGATCGTCAGCCGGCGGCGCACGACGGCGGTATCGAAGGCCGGGCTGGTCAGCTCCCACGCCGACACGCCCGGCGCGGCGTGGTAGAGCCCGAGCG
>JAWVFY010000009.1:0-9601 GCA_033855575.1 Solirubrobacteraceae bacterium | reverse complement strand
CACGTGGCGGCTGGTCCGCGCCGCCGAGCATGCGGGCGTGCAGCGGTTCGTGTTCTTCAGCGCGCTGAACGCCTCCTCGCACGACCGCACGCGCTTCCTGCGGGCCAAGGCGCTTGCCGAGGAGGCGGTCGTCGGCTCGGCGATCCCCGAGCACACGATCTTCGCCCCGTCGATCGTCTACGCGCCGGGCGACCGCTTCCTGACGATGCTCGAGCGCATGTCGCTGCTGCCGCTCATGCCCGTCTCCGGGCGCGGCGAGGCCCTCTACCAGCCGATCTGGTCCGAGGACGTCGCGGCCTGCATCGTCGCCGCGCTGGCCCGCGAGGGAAGCGGTCACACCCGCCACGAGCTGGCCGGCCCGGAGACCCTCACCCACACCGACATCGTCCGCCTGGCCACTCGCGCCGCCGGCCGGCACCGCCCGCTCATCCACGTCCCGACGCCGATCGTCAGCCGCGGCCTGCGCGCCGTCGGCGCGCTGATGAAGTCCAAGGCGCCGGCCGTGTGGGACGAGGCCGAGCTCATGGAGGTCCCGCTCATCACGCCGCGGGGTACCGCCGACGCCGAGGCCCTCGGCGTCCACCCGCGGCCGATGGCCGAGGTCCTGGGCCTCCGCGCCCCTGCGGCGGCCTAGTGCGGGTCAGGCGGTGGCGAGCGCCGGGCGCGGCGGCGACCACTCGCGGACGGCCTCGAGCTGGGCGGCGAGCGCCAGGAGCGCGCCCTCCTGCGCGGGCCGGCCGACGACCTGGACCGAGAGCGGCGTGGCGACGCCGTCCTCGCGATCGCACAGCGGGACGTTGATCGCGGGCTGGCCGCTGACGTTGAACAGCGCGGTGAACGGCGTGAAGAGGCCCGAGCGGGTGAAGGATGCCATCGGGTCGGCGGCGCAGGTGTCGACCGTGCCGTGGGTGATCGGCGCCTCGGCCAGCGCGGGGGTGACCAGCGCGTCGTAGGGCGCCATCCAACCCAGGACCTGGCGGCTGAAGCCCTCGAGCTGGACCTGCGCGGCCGCGGCGTCGACCGACGTGATGTTGTCCTGGCACATCCGCCAGATCGCCCAGCTCAGCGGCTCGGTGTCCTCCGCGGTGATCTCGCGCCCGGCCAGCAGCTGGGCGAACGCGATGTTCAGGCTGACCAGCGGGCCGAAGCAGGCGGTGAACAGCTCGAGCACACCGGGCACCCGCCACGGCGGGTCGGCCTCGACGACCTCGTGGCCGGCCGCCCGCAGGAGGTCGGCCGCGACCTCGACGGAGCGCACGGCGTCCGCATCGAGCTCGGCCTCCTCGACGGGCGAGAGCGTGGTCACCGCGATCTTCAACCGCCCCGGCTCGCGCCCGGCCGTCGCCGCGAAAGGCTCGGGCGGGTCGGGCGCCCACAGCGGGTCGCCGGTCTCGTAGCCCGCGAGGATGTCCAGCAGGGCGGCGCTCTCGCCCACGGTGCGCGTCAGGACGCCGTCGGTGACGAGGAACTCGCCGCCGCCGACGGGCGCGGTCGACACGCGGCCGCGCTGGGCCTTCAGGCCGACCAGGCCCACGCACGCGGCGGGGATGCGCGTCGAGCCGCCGCCGTCGTTGCCGTGGGCGATCGGCACCATTCCCGAGGCCACAGCCGCCGCCGAGCCGCCCGACGAGCCGCCGGGCGTGCGTTCGAGGTCATAGGGGTTGCGGGTCGTGCCGAAGCGCCGCGTGTCGGTGACCGGGACGATGCCCCACTCCGGCAGCGTCGTGGAGCCCACGATCACGAAGCCGGCGCGCTTGAGCCGGGCCACGACGTTGTCGTCGTGCGGCGCGATGAAGTCGCCCATGAACTCGGCCGCCTGCGTGAGCCGCCGGCCCGCCACCGCGCGGTTGTTCTTGATGGCGATCGGCACGCCGGCGAACGGCCGTTCGTCGCCCTCGGCGATGCCGTCGGCCTCGGCCAGCGCGTCCTCGGCGAAGACGTCGACGAACGCGTTGATCTGCGGGTTGAGCTCGTCGATGCGGTCGATCGACTCCTGCACGAGCTCGCGTGCGGAGATCTCCCCGGATCGGACCAGGCCGGCGAGCTCTTCGACGGGGCGGAACATGAGGTCGGACATCGCCGAGAGCCTACGCTTCAGGACATGAGCACCACCGCACAACCGAGCGCCCCCGACCTGTCCGACGTCCAGAGCGGCCTGGAGGGCGTCGTCGCGTTCGCGACGACCATCGCCGAGCCCGACAAGGAGGGTGGCGCACTGCGCTATCGAGGGGTCGACATCGAGGACCTCGTCGGCGTCGTGCCCTACGAGAAGGTCTGGGGACTGCTCGTCGACGGGAGCTTCGATCCGGGCCTGCCGCCGGCCGAGCCGCACCCGCTGAGCGTCCGCTCGGGCGACCCGCGCGTCGACGTCCAGAGCGCGCTGGCGATGCTCGCGCCCGAGTGGGGCTTCCAGCAGCTGATCGACGCCAGCGACGAGGAGGCGCGCCAGGACCTCGCCCGCGCGTCGGTGATGGCGCTGAGCTTCGTCGCGCAGTCGGCCCGCGGCGCCGGCCAGCCGCCCGTCCCGCAGGCCGACATCGACGAGGGCCGCTCGATCCCCGAGCGCTTCCTGATTCGGTGGCGCGGCGAGGCCAACCCCGACCACGCCAAGGCGATCGACGCGTACTGGATCTCGGCGGCCGAGCACGGCATGAACGCCTCGACCTTCACGGCACGCGTCGTCACCTCGACCGGCGCCGACGCCGCCGCGGCGCTCAGCGCCGCGGTCGGCGCCCTCAGCGGCCCGCTGCACGGCGGCGCGCCGAGTCGCGTGCTCAAGATGCTCGACGAGGTCGAGCAGCTGGGCGACGCGGAGCGCTGGGTCAAGGACGCCCTGGACCGCGGCGAGCGGCTGATGGGCTTCGGCCACCGCGTCTACCGCGCCGAGGACCCGCGGGCGCGGGTGCTGCGGCGGACCGCCAAGGACGTGGGCGCGGAGCGCTACGAGGTCGCCGAGGCGCTCGAGCAGGCGGCGCTGGCCGAGCTCAAGGCGCGGCGACCCGACCGCGTGCTGGCCACCACCGTGGAGTTCTGGTCGGCGGTCGTCCTCGACACCGCCGACGTCCCGGCCGACCTGTTCACGTCGATGTTCACCTGTGCGCGCGTCGCCGGCTGGAGCGCCCACATCCTCGAGCAGAAGCGCGAGGGCCGGCTGATCCGGCCGACCGCGAAGTACATCGGCCCCGGCCCGCGCCCGGTCTCGGCGGTGCAGTAGCTAGGAACGTCGCAGGACCACGAGGAACTCGTGCTGATTGGCCCGCCGCTGCACGACCGCGGCGGGCAGGTCCAGGTGCTCCAGGAGCGCCGCGAGCTCCTCGAGCGTCCAGGCGTGGAAGTGGATCGCGTAGCGCCGCGCCTGTAGCGCGGCCGCACGCGCCGCGACCCCCTCCGGGCCCACCGTGCCCAGCGGCAGGTCGACGAGCTCGGCCCACTCGCGGTAGTGCTGTGCCCGTGAGCCAGCGCCGCCGTCGGCGTGGTCGGCGAGCAGGTGGGTGACCGGCGTGGGTGCGCGCCGGGCGTCGATGCCCCGCCGCCGGTCGGGAAGCGCGAGCAGCAGCACGCCGCCCGGGCGCAGCACGCGCAGGTGCGCCTCGAGGGCCCCGATCGGGTCCTCGCAGTGCTCGAGGAAGTGGCTGGCGATGACGAAGTCCTGCGAGCCGCCGGCGATCCCGGCCAGCGTCTCGCCGTCCTCGACGACGTCGACCTCCACGAGCGGCTCCGCCGCCAGCTCCGGGTACTCGGCGCGCAACCGGGCGGTCGGCATGCGGTCCACATAGCGCACGCGAGCGCTCGCCGGGACCGGGAAGGGGCTGTGCAGCGCACCGATTTCCAGGCCTTCGCCGGCCACGAACCGGTCGGCCACGCGGCGGCGCACGCGCGCGTAACGCCAGAGGCGGGGGTGGCGCCACGACACGCGACAGACCCTAACTAGGCTGCGGCGCATGTCCCCCGACAACGGCATCCGCGCCGCCGGCCTGGTCCGCGACTTCAAAGGCGACATCCGAGCCGTCGACGGCATCGACCTCGAGGTCGCGCCCGGAGAGATCTACGGCTTCCTCGGCCCCAACGGCGCCGGCAAGTCGACCACCGTCCACATGCTCACCACGCTGCTGCCGCCGACGGCGGGCAGCGCGACCGTGGCCGGGTTCGACGTCGCCACGCAGGGCCCGGAGGTGCGCCGGCGCATCGGCGCGGCGCTGCAGGAGGCCGCGCTGGACAGCTTCCTCACCGGGCGCGAGCACTTCGAGCTACAGGGCGGCCTGCACGGGCTGCCCAAGGCCGAGCGGCGCTCCCGGGCCGACGAGCTGCTGGCCCGCGTCGGGCTGACCGACGCGGCCGATCGCAAGGTCGGCGGCTACTCGGGCGGCATGAAGCGCCGGCTCGACCTCGCGCTCGCGCTCGTGCATCACCCGACGATCCTGTTCCTCGACGAGCCGACCACGGGACTGGACCCGCAGAGCCGCTCGGCGCTGTGGGAAGAGGTCGGCCGGCTCGCGCGGGTCGACGGCGTGACGGTCTTCCTGACCACGCAGTACCTCGAGGAGGCCGACGTGCTGGCCGACCGCGTCGGGATCATCGACCGTGGGCGGATCGTCGCCGAGGGCACCCCGAGCGCGCTGAAGGCCGAGGTCGGGCGCCCGTCGGTCGAGGTCGTCCCGGCCGATCCGGGCCAGGCCGAGGCGATCGCGGCGCTGCTCAGCCGCTTCGGCGAGCCGGCCTCGTCGTCGCCCAAGGGCGTCGCGGTGCGCCTGAGCGATGGCGCCGACGAGCTGGGTGCGGTCGTCCGCGCGCTCGACACCGAGGGGCTGCGCTACGCCGACCTGCGCGTGCACGCCCCGTCGCTCGACGACGTCTTCCTGGCCAAGACCGGCCGCTCGCTGGAGGGCGCCGCGGAGGAGCCCGCCGAGGAGCAGGCCGCCGCCGCATGAGCGAGACCCTGCGCGAGATCGGCTTCGTCGCCGCGCGCTCGGTGCGCCGCACCGTGCGCCAGCCCGCGCTGATCGTCCCGTCGATCGTCTTCCCACTCGTGCTGCTGGCCGTGAGCTCGAGCGGCCTGACGGCGGCCACCAAGCTGCCGGGGTTCCCGACCCACTCCTACCTGGACTTCGCGCTGACCGTCTGCTTCATGCAGGGAGCGCTCTTCGCGGCCATCACCGCGGGCACCGAGCTGGCCACCGACATCGAGTCGGGTTTCCTGGACCGCCTGCAGCTCACGCCGCTGCGACCCGTGGCGGTCCTCGTCGGCCAGCTCGCCGGCGCGGCCGTGCTCTCACTGCTGGCCACGGTCGTCTACCTCGTGGTCGGGGTGATCGCCGGCGTGACGATCAAGGCCGGCGTGGGCGGTGCGCTCGTGCTGATCGTGCTGGCGATGCTGGTCAGCATGGCGATGGCCGGCATCGGCTCGCTGATGGCCTCGCGCACCGGCAGGGCTGAGGCCGTGCAGGGGCTGTTCCCGCTGCTGTTCGTGACGCTGTTCCTGTCCTCGGCGAACTTCCCCCGCAACCTGATGCCGGTGACCTGGTTTCGGGACATCGCCACGTACAACCCCGTCTCCTATCTCGTCGAGGGGATGCGCAGCCTGGTCATCACCGGCTGGGACTCGACCGCGCTGGCCAAGGGGTTCGGCTTCGCGGTGGTGATCGCCGGGCTGAGCTTCTACGGCGCCGCGCGCGGCCTGCGCACGAGGATGGCGCGCACATGAGCTCGAACCTCGCCGTCGCCGCGGCGGTCGCCAAGCGCAGCCTGCGCCACGCCTTCACCAACCCGGCGCTGGCCATCCCGTCAATCATCTTCCCGGTCTTCTTCCTCGTCGCGTTCGCCGGGGGCCTGCAGAAGGTCGGCGACGTGCCGGGGTTCGACTTCCCCTCGGGCTACACCGCGTTTCAGTTCGTGTTCGTGTTCCTGCAGTCGGCGGCGTTCGGCGGGATCTTCACCGGCTTCGGCGTGGCCGCCGACTGGGAGTCGGGCTTCGTCCGGCGCATCCTGCTGGGCGCGCCGCATCGGACCGGGTTGCTGCTGGGCTACATCGTCGCGGCCTTCGTGCGCTGGCTGGCCAGCTCGGCGGTGATCTGGGTCGGCGCGCTGATCGCCGGCATGCAGGTCGGCGGCAACGGCGTCGACATCGCGGGGATGATCGGCCTGGGCTTCCTCGTCAACGCCACCGCGACGCTGTGGGGTGTCGGCCTGGCGATGCGCGCCAAGTCGATGCAGGCGGGCCCCCTGATGCAGATCCCGGTGTTCATCCTGCTGTTCCTGGCGCCGGTCTACGTCCCGCTGCACCTGCTCAAGGGATGGATCCACAGCGTGGCGAGCTGGAACCCGCTGACCGCCATGCTCGATGCCGCGCGCGGGTTCATCAGCGGCGCGCCCACCCACACCGCGCTGGCGTTCGCCTGCGGTGCAGGGCTCGTCGCGTTGCTCGGGCTGTGGGGCCTGACGGGCCTGCGCCGGGCCGAACGCGGCGAATAGTCGCGCCGTGCCAGCTACCGTTGGGGCCGTGGATGCGCGGCCTCTCGACCCGGAGCGCCTGGGCGATCACCTCGATCGGCTCTACCGGGCCGCCTGGGCCCTGTGCGGCTCTCGCGAGGACGCCGAGGATCTGGTGCAGGACACCTACACGCGAGTCCTGGCGCGGCCGCGGATGCTGCGCTCCGACGACGACCTCGGCTACCTGATGAGCGTGCTGCGCAACACGTTCATCAGCCGCCACCGGACGCTCGCCCGCCGCCCCCGGACCGAGCCGTTCGCCGAGGGCGTCGATCCGCCCGACGAGCGGTCCGAGCTGCGGCCGGACGCCGCGCTGGAGGCCCGTGACGTGTTCGCGGTCATCGCCACGTTGCCGCCGGACTTCCGCGACGCCCTCGTGGCCGTCGACGTCGCGGGCCTCTCCTACCGCGAGGCGGGCAAGCTCCTCGGCGCCAAGGAGGCGACGATCACCAGCCGGCTGCACCGGGCGCGCAAGCAGGTGACGCAGGCGTTGCGTCCAGACCACGAGTCCAACGGTGGGCAGGAATCGCCACGAGAAGGCGTCATCTGATGAAGGACCCCATGCACGACGACCCCGCCTACGACCAGATCCGCGCCGCGATCGCCTCGGTGGAGGCCCCGCACGGCCTGCGCGAGCGCGTGGCCCGCGAGCGCGATCGCACGCAGACGCGCCGCCTGGTCGTCAGGCGGATCAAGCTCAGCGGCGTGCTGGCCGGCGGCGCGGCCGTCCTCGGAGCGGTGCTCGCACTGCTCGCCCCGTCCGGCAGCGGCGGCCCGCCCAGCTCCCTGCAGGTCGCCGCGCTGGCGTCGCGCGCGCCGGTCGCCGCGGCGCCCGCGGTCGACCGCGCCAACCCCCGGCTGCTGGACGTCTCCGAGGCGGGGGTGCCGTTCCCCCGGTGGTCCGAGCGCTTTCCGTGGAAGGCCAGCGGCCGGCGTGCCGACACGATCGGCGGGCGCCAGACGACGACCGTCTTCTACGCCGCCTCCACTGGCCAGCGGCTGGCCTACACGATCGTCGGCGGCGCCGCGCTGAAGTGGCCGGCCGGCTCGCGCACCGTGGTGCACAACCACGTCGAGGTCCACGTGCTGCACCAGGGCAGCCGGGTCATCGCGGTCTGGCGGCAGCTCGGCCACACGTGCGTCATCTCGGCGCCCGAGTCGGTGCCCGACGGCACGATGGTCGACCTGGCCGTCGCGCCGACCTACGCGGCGTAGAGCTCGACCGGGTCGCCGACGGCGATCCGCGCGGGCGCTAGCGCCCGCGCGTTGATGCCGAACATCGTCGCGTGCTCGGCGTGCAGCCAGCGCAGCAGGTCGGGCCGGCGCTCGGCGGTCGCGGGGTCGCGCGTGGGGATCACGCAGCGCTCGCAGGGGTGCAGCAGCGCGAGCCGGGCCGTGCCGACGCGCAGCTCCAGGCCCTCCCAGCCGAGCTCGGCGAACGGCTCGGCGTCGGCCTCGACGTGGATGTTCGTGCGCCAGCGCAGCGGGTCGAGCGGCCCGAGCGCCGCCTCGACCGCCCGGTGGCTCGCGCCGAAGGTGACCAGCAGGGAGTCGGGGAGGTCCTGCATGAGCGCGAGGTCGCGGCGCAGGGTGACCGGGCGGCCGAGGTCCTCGGCGAGCACGCCGGGCAGCTTGATGTCGTCCCAGCCGTAGCTTCGCCCGTCCGGGCCGGTCACCGTCGGCGGCGGCGGGTTCCCGAGCGGCACCTCGACGGCGCCGTAGCCGGCGCTCCAGCGCAGCATCCTCGGGACCTGGCGGACGGTCAGCCGCCGCGGCCGGTCCTTGAAGACGTCGAACAACGCGTGGGCTCGGTCGCCGGCGCCCCCGCGCTCGTCGATGGCGAGCCGGTCGACGGGCTCGCCGCCCAGCGACTTGACCGGCCAGCGGTGCAGCGAGGCGACACGCGCGTCCACCAAGCGGATGCTAGGCAGGCGCACAACGACCGAGAGCCCCGCGTCAGCGGGGCCCTCGGGTCGAAACGTGCTGCCTCGCGAGAGGCGTGGCTACATCATGCCGCCCATGTCGGGCATGCCGCCACCCATACCGCCGCCGCCCTCGTTCTTGTCGGGCATCTCGGCCACGATGGCCTCGGTGGTGAGGATGTTCTTGGCGATCGACGCGGCGTTCTGCAGCGCAGAGCGCGTGACCATCGCCGGGTCGATGACGCCCTCGGCGACGAGATCGACGATCTCGCCCGTGGCGGCGTTCAGGCCGAAGCCCTTCTTCGCCTTGCGGACGTCGTTGATCACGACCGAGCCCTCGAGCCCGGCGTTCTCGGCGATCTGACGGAGGGGCTCCTCGAGCGCACGCAGGACGATCCGGGCGCCGGTGCGCTCGTCGTCGTCGCCGTACGCGTCGGTCTTGACCGACTCGCCAGCCTGCAGCAGCGCGACGCCGCCGCCGGGGACGATGCCCTCCTCGAGGGCGGCCCGAGTGGCCTGCAGCGCGTCCTCGACGCGGTGCTTCTTCTCCTTCATCTCCGTCTCCGTGGCCGCGCCGACCTTCACGACGGCAACGCCGCCGGAGAGCTTGGCGAGGCGCTCCTGGAGCTTCTCGCGATCGAAGTCCGAGTCCGTGGTCTCGACCTCGTTCTTGATCTGGTTGATCCGCCCCTTGATGGCGGCGGTGTCACCGTTGCCGTCGACGATCGTCGTGTTGTCCTTGGCGATGACGACGCGACGGGCACGGCCGAGCTGGGACAGCTGGGTGTTCTCCAGCTTGAGGCCCATCTCCTCGGTGATGACCTCGCCGCCCGTGAGGATGGCGATGTCCTCCAGCATCCGCTTGCGGCGGTCGCCGAAGCCCGGAGCCTTGACCGCCACACCGGTGAAGGTGCCGCGGAGCTTGTTCACGACCAGGGTCGCGAGAGCCTCGCCCTCGACGTCCTCGGCGATGATCAGGATCGGCTTGCCGGACTGGATGACGGCCTCGAGGACCGGCAGCACGTCACGGACGGAACCGATCTTCTGGTTGGCGATGAGGATGTAGGGATCCTCGAGCACGGCCTCCATGCGGTCCTGGTCGGTGACCATGTAGGGCGAGATGTAGCCCTTGTCGAACTGCATGCCCTCGGTGAACTCGAGGTCCATGCCGAACGTCTGGCCCTCCTCGACGT
>JAWVFY010000008.1:0-5517 GCA_033855575.1 Solirubrobacteraceae bacterium | reverse complement strand
TCGTCAGACCCGGCCGGTTGCCCGCGGGCGCTTGCGAGCGGCGAGGGCGAAGAGCGATGATGCGGCATGGCCACCGCCGCGTCCTCGACCATCCCGCGCCCCGCTGCTCTCGACGCCCGGACGATGTGCGAGGCGCTCGTGCTCACCGCGGGACAGTGGCCCGCCCAGGTCGCGCTGCGCACGCCCGACGACCGGCCCTCGCTGACCTACGCGGAGGCGATGGAGCGCATCCACGCGCTGGCCGCCGGGCTGCACGGGCTCGGCGTGCGGCGCGGCGACACCGTCGGGTTGATGCTCACCAACCGTCCCGGCTTTCACCTCTTCGATGCCGCGGCGATGATGCTGGGCGCCTGCCCGTTCAGCGTCTACAACACCTCGCCGCCCGAGCAGGTCGGCTATGTGATGGGTGACGCCGGTAACGCCCTGGTGATCACCGAGCAGCGGTTCCTCGACACCGTCCGAGCCGCCGGCGACCACGGCGCGCGCGCGGAGACTATCGTCTCGCTCGACGGGGGCGAGGGCGCGCTGGGCATCGGCGACTTGGTCGCGGCGGGCGCGCCGGACTTCGACCTCGAGGCGGCCTGGCGGGCGGTCGAGCCCGACGACCTGCTCACGCTGATCTACACGTCGGGCACGACGGGGCCGCCCAAGGGCGTCGAGATCACCCACGCGAACATGCTCGCCGAGCTCAACGGCGTCCATGCCGCGGTGCCCGTCCACAGCGGCGGGCGCCAGGTCTCGTTCTTGCCCGCGGCGCACATCGCCGATCGCTGGGGCTCGCACTACTCGGCCCTGATGACCTACGGCAGCACCGTGACGTCGGTGGCCAACCTGCCCGACCTGTTCGACGTCGTCGCCCAGGTCCGGCCGACCGTGTTCGGCGGCGTCCCGCGCATCTGGGAGAAGCTCAAGGCCGGACTGGAGGCCCGCGGCGTCACCGCTGAGACGCCCGGCGAGCAGGTTCGCGCCATGCTCGGCCTCGACCAGGCCGAGTGGTTCGTCATCGGCGCGGCCCCGACGCCGGTCGAGGTGCTCGAGTTCTTCGATGCGCTGGGCATCCGCATCTGCGAGGTGTGGGGGATGAGCGAGGTGTCGTGCATCGCGACCACGAACGGGCCAGCGCAGTGGCGGGCCGGCAGCGTCGGCAAGCCGCTCGACGGGACCGAGCTGAAGCTGGACGCCGACGGCGAGCTGCTGGTCCGCGGCCCGCTGGTCATGCGCGGCTACCGCAACAAGCCTGAGATGACGGCCGAGACGATCGATCCCGACGGTTGGTTGCGCACCGGCGACATCGCACGGGTCGACGAGGACGGCTTCTGGTGGATCGTCGATCGCAAGAAGGAGCTGATCATCAACGCGGCCGGCAAGAACATGTCGCCGGCGAACATCGAGGCGCAGCTCAAGGCCGCAGGCCCGCTGATCGGCCAGGCGTGCGTGATCGGCGATCGCCGGCCCTACAACGTCGCGCTGCTGGTGCTCGACCCCGACACCGCGGCCGGGCTCGATCCCGCCGACCCGGAGGTCATCGGGCGCGTGCAGGCCGAGGTGCACGCCGCGAATGCCCGGCTCGCGCGCGTCGAGCAGATCAAGCGCTTCGCGGTGCTCGACGCCGAGTGGCTGCCCGGCGGCGACGAGCTGACGCCGACGATGAAGCTCAAGCGCCGCCCCGTCGCCGAGAAGTACGCCGAGCGGATCGATCAGCTCTACGCGTGAGGTGAACAGGAAGCTTACGTTCACGTTAGCTTCGCGCTATCATGGTGGTCGTGACCCCCCCGACCGACCAGAAGACCAAGCGCGAGGCGCGGGCCCAGCAGGGCTTCGTGTCCTCCGCGATCCGCAACGGCGCCCACAAGCGCGCCGAGGCGCGTCACGACCGCAACGGCGGCCAGGCGCCGAAGCCGAGGCGCATCGGTGTCGCCGCCGAGCACCACCACTACAAGTGGTGGGCCCTGTCGTGCACCAGCCTCGGCATGCTGCTCGCGACGATCAACTCGGGCACGCTGATCATCGCGCTGCCCGACCTCGGCGACGCGCTGCACACCAGCATCCTCTCGCTGGTCTGGGTGATCCTCGCCTACATGATCGCCTCGACGGTCCTCGTGCTCACCGCAGGCCGCCTCTCCGACCTCTTCGGCCGCAGGAAGGCGTTCATCGCCGGTTTCGTCGTCTTCGGCCTCGCCTCACTTGGCGCGGGCTTCGCCTCCGATGGCAACATCCTCATCGCCTGGCGCGTCCTCCAGGGCATCGGTGGCGCGTTCCTGTTCGCCAACGCCGGCGCCATCGTCACCGACGCCTTCCCCAAGGAGGAGCTCGGGCTGGCGATGGGGACCAACACCATGGTCGCGGCCATCGGCCTGGTCCTCGGGCCCGTGCTCGGCGGCGGCCTGGTGGCCATCGGCTGGCAGTGGGTGTTCTGGTTCAACGTGCCGCTGACGATCGTCGGCGCGCTGTGGGCCGCCAACGTGCTCCACGAGGTCTCCAAGCCCGACAAGATCCGCGGCTATGACCTCCTGGGGACGAGCACGTTCGTCGTCGGCCTCACCGGTCTCGTCTACGGCGTCTCGCGCGGCGGCCTGGACGGCTGGACCACTCCGCTGACCTACGGCCCGATCGTCGTCGGCGCCATCCTGCTGCCCGCCTTCGTGCTGATCGAGCGCGGTCAGCGCGCGCCGATGCTCGACCTGTCGATCTTCCAGAACCGGCTGTTCTCGGCGGCGACCGCCGCGGCCTTCATCAACGGCCTCTCGCGGTTCGCGCTGATGTTCCTGTTCGTCTTCTACTTCCAGGGTGTCAAGGGCGACACGCCGATCATCGCCGGCCTCAAGCTGGCGCCGATGGCCATCGGGATGCTGATCGCCTCGCCGCTGGCCGGGATCTGGGCCGACCGCCGCGGCTCGCGCACGCTCGCCGCGCTGGGGATGCTCGTCTCCGCCGTCGCGTTGGCCGGGATGACCCTGCTCGACATCCACACCAGCTACTGGTGGAGCACCCTGTGGTTGTTCGTCGTCGGCGTCGGCTCGGGCATGTTCAACAGCCCGAACACCGCTGCGATGATGGGCACGGTGCCCTCGCACCGCCGCGGGATCGCCGCCGGCGCCCGGATGATGCTGCAGAACACCGGCGCGGTGCTGTCGATCGCCTTCGTCCTGGCCATCGTGACCACCGCCGTGCCGAAGGCCGTCCTGTTCAAGATCTTCTCCGGCGTGGCCACCGGGCTCTCGGCTCACCAGCTCGCGCCGTTCATCCACAACATGCACACGGCGCTGTGGGTGCTGGCCGCCACCTCGCTGGTCGGCGCGTTCGTCTCGCTGATGCGGCCCAAGACATGAGGATCGGGGCCGTCGCCGAGCGGGTGGGGACGACCACGCGGACCATCCGCTACTACGAGGAGATCGGGCTGCTGCCGCGTGCCGACGAGCGCGTGGCCGGCGCGCACCGGTCCTACGACGACGGCGACGTCGAGCGGCTCAGCGAGGCCCTGCGCCTCAAGCAGCTCCTTGGCCTGACCCTCGAGGAGCTGAAGGAGGTGCTCGAGGCCGAGGAGGCCCGGGCCATGCTGCGTGACGAGTGGGCGACCGGCAACCCCGGGGCGCGCCGGCGCCGGCAGATCCTGGAGGAGTCCCTGGGCCACCTCGACCGGCAGCTGGCGCTCGTCCGCCGCCGCCGCGAGGACATCGATCGCCTCGAGGAGGAGCTCAACGACCGCCGCAAGCGCGTGCGGTCGCGGCTGAAGGAGCTCTAGGGGTGCCGGAGGCCGCCAGGTGGCGGCCGGAGGCGGGTCCCCTCTCGTGTCTAGACTCGGCGGCCGGACATGGCCGAACGCCGCCTTCAAGGACTTCAGCGCGTCCTGGGAACCAATGCGCTGTTCTCGACGGCGTACGGCAACGTCGGATCGTCGATCTACTACGCGCTCGGCCTGGTGGCCAGCTTCGCGCTGGGCCTCACGCCGGTCGTCTTCATCATCGCCGGCGTCATCTTCTACCTGACGGCCGCCACCTACGCCGAGGCCACCGCCATGTACCCGGAGGCCGGTGGATCGAGCTCGTTCGCCCGGCGGGCCTTCAACGAGTTCTGGTCGTTCTTCGCGGCGTGGGGCCAGATGCTCAACTACGTCATCACGATCGCCATCTCGGCGTTCTTCGTGCCGCACTACCTGGGCGGCGTGCTGGGGATCGACGCGCTGCACCGCAGCCCCGACGACGTGCTGTTCGGCATCGGCGTGGTCATCGTCCTGGCGCTGGTCAACGTCCGCGGTGCCGAGGAGTCGGCCGCCGTCAACATCGGCCTGGCGCTGACCGACTTCGCCACCCAGCTGCTGCTGGTGCTGGCCGGCCTGTTCCTGGTCTTCAGCCCGCACACGCTGATCCACAACGTCCACCTCGGCCTGGCGCCGACGTGGAAGCAGTTCTTCGTGGCCATCCCGGTGGCGATGATCGCCTACACCGGCATCGAGACGATCTCGAACATGGCCGAGGAGGCCAAGGACTCGGCCAAGACGATCCCCGAGGCGATCAAGCGGGTCGTCATCGCCGTGTTCGCCATCTACGCGCTGCTGCCGGCCGTCGCGCTCAGCGCGCTGCCGGTCATCCAGGACAAGGCCGGCCACTTCTACACGCTCCTGGGCCGCACCGAGTCGCAGGGAGGCTTCGCCGGCGACCCGGTCCTCGGCGTCGTCAAGCACCTCAGCCTCGGCGCGCTGCAGGGCCCGGCGGAGGTCTACGTCGGCCTGCTGGCGTCCACGATCCTGATCATCGCCACCAACGCCGGGATCATCGGGGTCTCGCGCCTGGTCTACTCGATGGGGCTGCACCGCCAGCTGCCCGACCGGCTGCGCCAGCTGCACCCCAGGCACGGCACGCCGTGGGTCGGGATCCTCGTCTTCGGCGCGATCGCGTGCCTGACGATCATCCCCGGCAAGGCCACCTTCCTGGGCAACATGTACGCGTTCGGGGCGATGCTGTCCTTCACCGTCGCGCACGTCTCCGTCGTGCGCCTGCGCTTCAAGGAGCCCGACCATCCGCGGCCCTACCGCGGGCCGGGCCGGATCCCGGTCGGCAAGGGCCGCGAGCTGCCGCTGTTCGCCGTGCTCGGCGGCCTCGGGACCGGTCTGGCCTTCGTCGTCGTCACCGCCCTGCACCTCGCCGTCGCCGCCGCCGGCGTGACCTGGCTGGCGCTCGGGGTGCTCGTCTACGTCGGCTACCGCCATCAGCAGGGGCTCGACCTGACGACCACGGCGAAGATCGCCATCCCGCGTCCGGCGACCGACTCCGAGGCCGAGTACGAGTCGATCCTCGTCGCGTTCGACGGCGGGCGCTACTACCCGCAGGCGGTGGCCACGGCGGCCAAGCTGGCCGCCCGTCGCCGGCGCGGCATCCATGTGCTGGTCACCCTGACCGTGCCGGCGTCCTCCCCGCTGGACGCCGCACCGCGCGAGCAGGTCATGGCGGCTCGGGGCATCATCGAGCAGGCGCGCATCCAGGGCGGCCGGCGCGTGACCGGGCACATCGAGCGCGTCCG
>JAWVFY010000007.1:0-4100 GCA_033855575.1 Solirubrobacteraceae bacterium | reverse complement strand
TCGACGAGGCCGACGAGATGCTCGACCTCGGGTTCCTCGAGGATGTCGAGAAGATCCTGGCCGCCACGCCCAACAGCCGCCAGACCGCGCTGTTCAGCGCGACGATGCCGCCCCCGATCAAGAAGCTCGCCGACCGCTACCTCTACGACCCGGTCCACATCAAGGTCAAGAACCCGACGCTGACCGTCGAGAGCGTCGAGCAGTTCCAGCTCGACGTGAGGGCCCCCGACAAGGCCGACAAGCTCGTCGAGGTCCTGCGCGCCGAGAAGCCCGACCAGGCGATCGTCTTCGTCCGCACCAAGATCCGCTGCGACCAGCTCTACCGCAAGCTGCGCGACAAGGGCATGAACGTCAAGGCGCTGCACGGCGACATGTCGCAGGGCTCGCGCGACGGCGTGATGCTGAGCTTCAAGGGCGGCCGCACGCCGATCCTCGTGGCCACCGACGTCGCCGCCCGCGGCCTCGACATCTCGACCGTCACGCATGTAGTGAATTACGACGTCCCAATTTCCCCGGACGTCTACGTCCACCGCATCGGCCGCACCGGCCGCGTCGGGCGCAGCGGCCGTGCGATCACGTTCGTGGAGCCCAAGCAGGCGCGCGAGCTCGAGGCGATCGAGCGCCACACCGGCGTGCCGATCGCCCCGTGGACCGCGGGAGCGCACGTCGCCCCCACCGTCGTGGAGCCCCGCCGCCCGCCGCGGCACTCCAAGCCGCGCGTGAGCCGCAACGGCGACGAGAAGTACGCGCGGCTGATCGCCGACGCCGGCCGCGCCGGCGGCGTCGAGGTCCGCGATCTCGTCAATGCCGTGACGCACAAGGCCGGCCTCGACGGCGAGGCGGTCCGCGACGTCAAGGTGCTCGAGCGCTTCAGCCTGCTGTCGGTGCCCGAGGGCGAGGCCGACCGCGTGATGCAGGCCGTCTCAGGTGCTGAGCTGGCCGGCCGGGCGATCCGCCTCCAGCGCGCTGGTTGATCGCATCGTTCGCTGCGAGGACGCGTTCTAAGCTCCATGGCCGTGGAGACGCCGGAGACATCCACCCCCGTCGATCGCGCCTGCCCTTCGTGCGGCAGCGCGATGTCGCCTGACCAGGACTGGTGCCTGGAGTGCGGCATGGCCGCCCCCGGCAGGCTCGGCTCGCGGGCGGGCTGGCGCGCCGCGACGACGATCATCGCCACCGTGCTGCTGCTGGTCGGCGGCGCCGTGGCCGCTAGCTACGCCGCTCTGAACTCCAAGGCCCAGCAGACCGCCGCGGCGCCCGCGCCGCCCAGCGGCGCCCCCCAGGTCGCCCAGGCGCCGCCGACGACGGTCCCCGCGCCGGTGCCCGCACCCGTCGCGCCCCCGGCCACCACCAGCACGCCGACCCCGCCCCCGGCGCCCAAGCCGGCCCCGACGCCCGCCCCGGCGCCGGCGACGACGCCCGCCGCGCCGGCGACGCCCACCACCCCGGCGCCCCCGAAGCCGGCGGCCCACCAGACGATCGACCTCGGCGTCGACGTCGCATCGGTCTATGACCCCGACCACGCCTCCGTCGACCAGACCGATCCGTCCGACAGCTACGACGGCAACAAGAAGACGGTCTTCACGGTGACCACCACGACCGATCCGTCGATGGGGATCGGCCTGGACTTCGACCTCCACAGCGCCAAGCAGGTGGGGCGCGTCTACGTGCGCACCACCACGCCCGGCTTCACGCTGGAGATCTACGGGGCCAAGGCCGCGCTGCCCCCCGACATCCTCGACACGCGCTGGCACCATCTGTCCGAGACGAAGAAGGCCGGCACCCAGAAGGGCAAGGACGGCCTGCAGCAGATCACCTTCCCGGCCGGCCGCTACCGTCACATCCTTCTGTGGCTCGCCACACCACCCCCGGCCGGACCGGCCGACGCAGGAGAGCCAGCGGGCACCTCCACCGTCGGCATCTCCGAAGTGAGGATCCTCGATTAGCCATGCCCAGCACCGCCACCATGCAGACCAACCTCGGCGCGCTCGAGATCGAGCTCTTCGACGAGGACGCGCCCAAGACCGTCGCCAACTTCAAGGAGCTCGTGGGCAAGGGCTTCTACGACGGGGTGATCTTCCATCGCGTCATCAAGGACTTCATGATCCAGGGTGGCGATCCGACCGGCACCGGCACCGGTGGCCCCGGCTATCAGTTCGAGGACGAGATCAACGAGCACAAGATCGTCCGCGGGGCGCTGGCGATGGCCAACGCCGGCCCGAACACCAACGGCTCGCAGTTCTTCATCGTCACCACCGACGCCGCGCCGTGGCTGGACGGCAAGCACACCGTCTTCGGCCGCGTGGCCGATGGCATGGACGTCGTCGACCAGATCGAGGCCTCCGACACCGACGCTCGCGACAAGCCGACGAGCGAGGTGCGCATCGACACCGTCGAGCTGAGGTAGCCTCCGCGCTGACAGTGCGTCAACTCAGCGGAGGGTTCGATGGCCGGCACGATGCAAGAGCAGCAGTCCAGCGGCAACGGAGCGGCTGGAGCCAACGAGATCGAGGTCGTCAACCCGGCGACCGGTGAGGTGATCGCTCGGGTGCCCGACCTGGGCGCCGAGGCGGTCGCCGAGCTCGCGCGCAAGGGGCGTGCTGCCCAGCCGGCGTGGGAGGAGATGGGCTTCGAGGGCCGCGGCCGCATCCTGCGCCGGGCTCAGAAGTGGCTGCTCGACAACGCCGAGCGCGTGGTCGAGACGATCGTCTCGGAGACGGGCAAGGCCTGGGAGGACGCCCAGGATCTGGAGATCTCCTACGGCGCGAGCGCCTTCGGCTTCTGGGCCAAGAATGCGCCGAAGTACCTGGCCGACGAACGCGTGCACTCGAGCTCGGTGATGATCAAGGGCAAGAAGCTGATCCTGCGCTACCGCCCGGTGGGGTTGGTCGGGGTCATCGGCCCGTGGAACTACCCGCTGACCAACTCGTTCGGCGACTGCATCCCGGCACTGGCCGCCGGCAACGCGGTCATCCTCAAGCCGTCGGAGGTCACGCCGCTCACGTCGCTGCTGCTCGCCGAGGGCCTGCGCGAGTGCGGCATCCCCGACGACGTCTTCGCGGTGGCCACCGGCCGCGGCGGGACGGGTGCGGCCCTCACCGATGCCGTCGACATGATCATGTTCACCGGCTCGACGGCCACGGGCAAGAAGGTCATGGCCAAGGCGGCCGAGACCCTGACGCCCGTGTCGCTCGAGCTCGGGGGCAAGGACCCGATGATCGTGCTCTCCGACGCCGACCTCGAGCGCGCGGCGAACGCGGCCGTGTACTACTCGATGCAGAACGGCGGTCAGACCTGCATCTCGATCGAGCGGGCGTTCGTCGAGGCGCCGGTCTACGACGAGTTCGTCGCCAAGGTCACCGAGAAGGCCCGGGCGCTCCGCCAGGGCGTCCCGGCGGGTCCCGGCTCGATCGAGGTCGGCGCGGTGACGTTCCCGCACCAGCTCGAGATCATCGAGTCGCACGTCAACGACGCGGTTGCCCACGGCGCCCGCGCGGTCGTCGGCGGTCACCGGCGCGAGGGGCCCGGCGACTTCTTCGAGCCGACGGTGCTGCTTGACGTCACGCCCGACATGGCGTGCATGCGCGAGGAGACCTTCGGGCCGACGCTGCCGATCATGAAGGTGGCCGACGAGGAGGAGGCCATCCGGCTGGCCAACGACACCCCCTACGGGCTGGCCGGCTCCGTGTTCTCCAAGGACGTCGCCCGGGGCGAGCGGGTCGCCCGGCGCATCGAGGCGGGCGCGGTCTGCGTCAACGACGCGATGATGAACTACTCCGCGCTCGAGCTGCCGATGGGCGGCTGGAAGGCCTCGGGGCTTGGCTCGCGCCACGGCGCGGGCGGGATCCGCAAGTACGCGCGCCAGCAGGCGCTCCTCATCTCGCGCCTGCACCCCAAGCGCGACCTGCACATGTTCCCCTACACGGAGAAGAACACGAAGCGGCTGCTGAAGCTGTTCCGTCTGCTGTGGGGGCGCGGCAAGCGCGACTAAGGGGTGCCGGAGGCCGCCACGTGGCGGCCGGAGGCGGGTCCCCCAGCCGATTCGACGACTTCGAGGTCCGAGCCGCGCACGCGCTTGATCGCGTTGAGCGCCTCGTCGT
>JAWVFY010000006.1:0-2773 GCA_033855575.1 Solirubrobacteraceae bacterium | reverse complement strand
ACCCTCCTCGAGCTCGTCTGCAAGCTGCAGCGGCCCGACGCCGGCGAGGTGGCCAGCGCCCCCGCGGTGCTCATGCCCCAGCGCGACCTGCTGCTGCCCTGGCTGGCCGCGATCGACAACGCCGCGCTGGCCCTGCGCATCGCCGGGCTCGGCCGCGAGCAGGCACGCGAGCGGGCACGGCCGCTGTTCGCGCGGCTGGGGCTGGAGGGCTTCGAGACCGCGCGCCCGCACCAGCTGTCGGGCGGGATGCGCCAGCGCGTCGCCTTCGCCCGGACGCTGCTGTCGGGCAAGCCCGTCCTGTGCCTCGACGAGCCGTTCGGCGCGCTCGACGCGCTGACGCGAGCCGATCTGCAGGCCTGGCTGGGCCAGGCGCTGGCCGAGGAGCCGCGCACCGTCGTGCTGGTGACTCACGACGTCGAGGAGGCGGCGGTGCTGGCTGACCGGATCGTCGTGCTGGCGCCCCGGCCGGGCCGCGTGGTGGCCGAGCTGGCGATGACGGCGGCGCGCCCGCGCACCGCCACCGACGACGCCGTCGTCGCCATGCGCCGGCGGGCGCTGGAGGCGCTGCGGTGATCCGCCGGCTGTGGCCGCCGCTGCTCGTCGTGGCCGTCCTGCTCGGCGCGTGGGAGGTCTACGTCGACACCGGCGGGGTCGACGACCTCGTGCTGGCCGCGCCGTCGCAGATCGCCAAGGCGCTGTGGACCGATCGCTCGCTGCTGCTCGACAATCTCCGCGTCACCGCCGAGGAGGTCGGCCTCGGCCTGCTGCTGGCGCTCGTGGTCGGCGTCGCGCTCGCCGTGGCCTTCGACTGGTTCGACGCCCTGCGCCGGGGCCTGTACCCGCTGATCGTCGGCCTGCAGGCCGTCCCGCTGATCATCCTCGCCCCGCTGCTCGTCTACTGGGTGGGCTTCGGCATCGTCCCCAAGCTGGCCATCATCGGGCTGATCTGCTTCTTCCCCGTCGTCGTGACCACCTTCGACGGCCTGCGCGCGGTCGATCCCGAGCTGCGCAAGCTGATGACCACCCTCGACGCCTCGCGCTGGCAGGCCTTCCGCTTCACCGAGCTGCCCGCCGCGCTGCCCGCGGCGCTCAGCGGCGCCCGGATCGCGGTGTCGATCGCCGTCATCGGCGCGGTGCTGTCGGAGTCGGCGGGCTCCACCAGCGGCCTGGGGCACCTCGAGCTCCAGGCGATCCCCAACCTCGAGACCCCGCGCGCCTACGCGGCGGTGGTCGTGATGGCCGCCTTCGCGATCCTGCTCTTCTACGCTCTCGGCCTGGCCGAGCGGCGCCTGCTCTCCCAGAGGTCATAGACACGTGAAACGACTCCTCCTCCCCGCCCTCCTCGTCGCCGCGCTCGGGATCGCCGCGTGCGGGACCAAGCACGACCCGGCGGGCCCACCGGGCATCCAGCACCTCTCGCTGATGCTCGACTTCTTCCCCAACGCCGACCACGCCGGGATCTACGAGGCGCTGGCCGACGGCGAGTTCCGGCGGGCGGGACTCGACGTGACGCTGCGGGTCCCCGGCGACCCGTCGACGCCATTGAAGCTGCTGGCCGCGGGCAAGACCGACCTGGCGATCTCCTACGAGCCCGAGATGCTGCTGGCCCGCGACCAGGGCGCGAAGCTGGTGTCGATCGGCGCGCTGGTCCAGCGGCCGCTGACGTCGATCATCAGCCTCAACCCGAAGTTCCGGTCGCCCGCCGACCTCGAGCATCACACGGTCGGCACCGCCGGCATCCCCTACCAGTCGGCCTACCTCAAGACGACCGTCCAGCACGACGGCGGCGACCCCTCACTGGTCAAGGAGGTCAACGTCGGCTTCAACCTCGTGCCCGCGATGCTGTCGAAGAAGGTCTACGCGACGCTCGGCGGCTTCTGGAACTACGAGGGCATCCAGCTGGCCCGCAAGCACCGCCACCCGAAGATCGTCCGCGTCGACCAGGCCGGCGTGCCGACCTACGACGAGCTGGTCATCGTGGCGCGCCAGAACGAGGTCGGCCCGCAGGCGGCGACGCTGCGGCGCTTCCTCCAGGCGCTGGCGCGCGCCCACCAGACCCTGCGCGATCATCCTGACCAGGGCGTCCAGGCGCTGCTGAAGGCCAACCCCGACCTCGACCCCGGGCTCCAGCGCGCGGCGGTCAAGGCCACGCTCCCGGCGTTCTTCCCCAGCAACTCGGCTCAGCCGTGGGGGTGGCAGGACCCGGCGAAGTGGGCGGCCTACGGACGCTGGATGTTCGCCCACGGGTTGCTCAAGCGGCAACCGCTCGCCGACCGGGCGATGGTCGACGACCTGCTGCCGGGGCAGGGCTTCTAGCCGCGTCAGAGGGGGCCATGCGGCTCAGCGCGTGCGCGCCGGCCAGGCCGGCCCAACCGTCGTAGGGCGCGAAGAACGCCCGCACGTCGTCCTCGGTTGCCCGCACCCGCGGGTCGCCACCCGACGTCAGGTAGCCGACGAGCTTGATGTAGCCGAGGTCGCCGGCCGGAATCTGGTCGTAGCGCCCCTGCCCGCCGATGGCCAGCATCTCCTGGGTCCACGAGCCGATCCCGGGGATCGCCCGCAGACGCCGCCAGCCGCGCTCGTGCGCGGGATCGCGCAGGTCGACGCGGCCGCGAGCGACCTCGCGGGCCGCGCGGATCAGCGCGATCGCGCGCGAGGCCTTGAGGTCCATCGACTCCAGCAGGGCGGGCGCGGTGCCCGCCACACGCTGCGCCGACGGGGCGTCGCGCAGCCCGGTGCGGGGGCAGCGGCGGCCGAGTGCGCGGACCATCGC
>JAWVFY010000005.1:0-8659 GCA_033855575.1 Solirubrobacteraceae bacterium | reverse complement strand
CGCTCTCGCCACCCGACAGCGTCACCGGCAGCCCGACCACCACGCGCTCGGCGCCCACGGCACCGACGAGCTCGGCCAGTGCGGCGAGGCCCGCCTTGGAGCCCGGCTGCGGCACGACGTCGATCGGGGTGGCCAGCGTCCCGGTCGGGTCGCTGAGCGCGCAGCCGCAGCGCGCCGACCCGTAGTCGAGAGCAAGCACCCGCATGAGCCTATGAGAGTGCGGCTTCGATCGCCGCGCGAGCGGCCGCCAGCGCGTCGTCCAGCTTGTCGGGGTCCTTGCCGCCGGCCTGAGCCATGGTGTCGCGGCCGCCGCCGCCGCCGCCGACGATCGGCGCGGCGATCTTGATCAGCTCGCCCGCGCGCACGCCGCGCTCGACCAGGGCCGGCGCCACCGCCACGACGAGGCTGACCTTCCCCTCGCTGACCGAACCCAGCGCGACCGCCGCGTCGCCGAGCCTGCCCTTCGCCTGGTCGGCGAGCGCGACGAGCGCCTTCGCGTCGACGCCCTCCACCGCCTCGGCCAGCACTCGGGCGCCGTCGACGCTGGTCGCCTTCTCGATCAGGGCGGCGACGTCGACCCTGGCCGCGGGCGCGGTGGCCTTGGCCGCCTGCCGGGCGCGATCGCGCAGCTCGACGACCGCCTCGGCGACCTCCTCGGGGCGCTTGCGCAGCGTCGTGGCCGCCTCGCGCAGAACCTCGTCGTGGCGGCGCAGCAGCGCGACTGCCTCCGGCCCGGTGACCGCCTCGATGCGCCGGACGTTGGCGGCGCTGGAGGCCTCGGCGGTGACCTTGAAGACGCCGATCTCCGCCGTCGAGCGGACGTGGGTGCCACCGCACAGCTCGCGCGAGTAGGAACCGTCACCGACCTCCACCATGCGCACCACGTCGCCGTACTTCTCGCCGAACAGCGCCATCGCCCCCAGCGCCCGCGCCTCGTCGAGCGTCGTGGTGATCGGCCGCACCGGATCGTTGTGCAGGACCCACTCGTTGACGCGATCCTCGACCTGGCGCAGCTCCTCGTCCGACAGGCCCGAGCCGTGGGTGAAGTCGAACCGCAGCTTGTCCGGGCCGACGTAGGAGCCGGCCTGGCGGACGTGGGTGCCCAGCGCCTCTCGCAGCGCAGCGTGCAGCAGGTGGGTGGCGGTGTGGTTGGCCTGCGTGGCGGTGCGCGCGGCGCGGTCGACCCGCGCGGTCACGCGCTCACCCGCCCGGGGAGGCGAGCCCTCGGCGACGACGACCTGGTCGCCGCCGACGCGCCGCACGTCGACGACCGCCAGCCGGCAGTCGCCCTCCGCACAGGCGATCTCCCCGCCGTCGGCGACCTGCCCGCCGCCGGTCGCGTAGAACGGCGACTCGGCCAGCTTGACCGCGAAGCGATCGTCGGCGAGCGGCTCGACGCCGACGACGTTCGTCGCCTGCTCGAGCGTCTCGTAGCCGACGAACTCGCTGGGCGGCCCCTCCAGCGCCCGCAGGTCTCCGGCGCCGGCGACGTCGCGCGCCACCGCGCGCCCCCGCTGGCGCTGCTGGGTCATCTCGGCCTCGAAGCCCGCCTCGTCGACGCCCAGCCCGTGCTCGGCCGCGATCTCGCGCGTCAGATCGATCGGGAAGCCGAAGGTGTCGTGGAGCTTGAACGCCTCGTCGCCGCCGATGCCCTCGAGCCCGCGCTCCTTGGCGCGCTCGATGATCTCTTCGAGGATCTTCATGCCCTGCTCGAGCGTGCGGCCGAAGCCGGCCTCCTCGGACTCGGCCCAGCGATGGATCGCGGCGCGCTCGCGATGCAGCTCGGGGTAGCCCGTGCCCATCAGCTCGATGACGCGGTCGGTGAACTGCGGCAGGAAGCCGGGCTCCATGCCGATCGACCGGCCCTGCTGGATGGCGCGGCGCATCACGCGGCGCAGCGCGTAGCCGCGGTCCTCGTTGGACGGGACCACGCCGTCGGCGATCAGGAAGGTCATCGCGCGCGAGTGGTCGGCAAGGATCCGCAGCGCGCGGTCGTCGGGATCGGCCGACGCCAGCTCGCGCCCGAGCGCCACCAGCGGGGCGAACTGGTCGGTCTCGAAGACCGTCGCCACGTCCTGCTTGATGATCGCCATGCGGTTGAGCCCGAGGCCCGTGTCGATGTTCTGGGCGGGCAGCGGCGTCAACGTCCCGATCGGATCCTGGTTGAACTGCATGAACACGAGGTTCCAGTACTCCAGAAAGCGCTCGTTCTCGCCGCCGGGGAGGTCGTCGGCCTTTCCCCACTCCAGCCCGCGGTCGTAGTAGAGCTCGCTGCACGGGCCGCACGGCCCGGTCGGGCCCGCCTGCCAGAAGTTCTCCGAGCGCGGGCACTCGACGATCCGCTCGCGCGGCACGCCCACGGACTCCCAGGCGGCGATCGCCTCCTCGTCGATCCCCAGGCCGAGCGCCTCGTCGCCCTCGAAGACGGTGATCCAGATCCGGTCAGGATCCAGCCCGTAGCCCTCCAGCGACAGCTCCCACGCCCGCTCGACCGCCCCCTGCTTGAAGTAGTCGCCGATCGAGAAGTTGCCCAGCATCTCGAAGAACGTCAGGTGGCGCGCGGTCAGGCCGACCTGCTCGATGTCGGGGGTGCGGAAGACCTTCTGGCAGGAGGTCAGCAGCTGGTCGGGGGGCGGCTCGATCCCCAGGAAATACGGCTTGAGCGGCTGCATCCCGGCGACGATGAACAGCGTCGACGGGTCGAACGTCGTGGGCACCAGCGGCGCCGACGGCAGCCGCCTATGGCCGCGCTGCTCGAAGTACTCCAGGAAGGTGTCGCGGATCTGGTCTGAGGTCATTCCGTCAGGCGATTGTCGCGCATCCCACCACGACGTCCCCGCAGAGCAGGACCGCCGCCTGGCCGGGCGCAGCGCCGTCGACGGGCTCGGCGAGCCGTGCCACGTCGCCCTCGAGGGTGCAGGCCAGGGCCCGGGAGCGATAGCGCAGCTTGACGGCGTCGACCGCATCGGCGGCGCGATGCAGGCGGACGTCGCGCAGCGCGACCTCGCTCGTGGCCAGCTCCTCGCGCGGCCCGACCACGACGGTGTTGGCCTCGGCGTCGGTGCTCAGGACGTAGAGCGGGACGTCGGTACCCCCCACCCCGAGCCCGCGCCGCTGGCCGACGGTGAACCCGTGATGACCGCGATGGCGGCCGACGCGCCGGCCGCGGCCGTCGACCAGGTCGCCGGGCCGGTCGCGCAGCCCGCCATGGCGCGCCAGGAACGCCGCGCGGCCGGTACCGGCCAGGAAGCAGAGGTCCTGGGAATCGGCCTTGGCGGCCACCGGCAGGCCGGCCTCCGCGGCGATCTCGCGCACCCTCGGCTTGGCCAGCTCGCCCAGCGGGAAGCGCAGCCGGGCGATGGTGGAGGGCGCGAGCGCCGCGAGCATGTAGCTCTGGTCCTTGGCCGGGTCGGCCGCCGCACGCAGCAGGCGGTCCTCGGTCACACGTGCGTAGTGGCCCGTCGCCAGGGCCGGCGCACCCAGGCGCTCGGCGAAGTCCAGCATCGCGTCGAGTCGCACGTGGCCGTTGCAGCGCACGCACGGGTTGGGGGTCAGCCCGGCGGCGTGGTCGGCCAGCCACGGCTCCACCACCCCCGCGCGAAACTCGTCGCGCAGGTCGAGCGTGAAGTGCGGGATCCCCATCCGGTGGGCCAGCGCCCGCGCCCCGCGCACCGCGTCGGCCGAGCAGCACGAGCGCTCCCCGTCGTTGGCCGGGTCGCGCCAGAGCTCCAGCGTCACCGCCGCGACCTCGGCGCCGTCGCGCGCGCAGAGCAGCGCGGCCACCGCGCTGTCGACACCGCCGCTCATCGCGACCAGTACCCGATCGGCCTGCGGCTCGGCCCGGGCGTCGGACCGCGCGGCCGCGCCCAGCGCGCGATGCAGCGCATCGGCCGCCAGCTCGGCGGCGTGGAGCTTCCCGGCGCTCAGCCCGCCGAGCTCGGCGGCGATGTCGTGCGTACCGACACGAGCTGCCTCCAGCAGCGGGCGCCCGCGGACCAGGGCCACCGCGGCGCTACCGGCGGCGAGCGCCGCGCCGCAGCCCGAGGCGTCGAACCCCGCGTCGGCGACGGCGCCGCCGGTCACCGCCAGGCTCAGGGTGACGAGGTCGCCACAGGGGGCTCCGCCCGCCGCCCCGGTATGTGCGCCCTCGGGGACGTACCCCCGCCCGAGCGGGTGGCAGAGATGCTCCTCGAAGCGCTCGTCGGGCACCCGCCGAGTCTAGGTCGCGACGCGGCTGACGCGGCTACTTGCGCTGCGCGGCGGCCAGCGCCTGCTGGACCTGCCGGCGATCGGGCAGACCGATGATCTGACGTGCCTGGTGATCGCCGCCGATGACCAGGATCGTCGGCGAGTCGGTGATCTGCAGGTCGCCGATCAGCGACCGGTAGTGGGCCACGGCGCCGATCGGCGCGACGATGGTGCGCACGCGCGGGCCGCGCAGGGAGCGCACGACGCTGCGGGCCACGGCATCGTCGGCGCCGGAGCCGGCGAAGAGCAGCAGCGTCAGCCGGGTGAGGGCGGGCGCCGGGTGCTTGGCGGTCTGGTGCTTGGGCGCCTTGTGCTTGACGACGGCCGCGGGCGCGACCGGCGTGGCCTTGACGGCTGCCGGCGCCGCCGTGGCGGGCGCGGGCGCGGCCTTGGTGGCCGCCGGGGGCCCGGTGGTCGCGCTCGGCAGCGGGTTGGGCGTCGGCTTGCCGGCCGCCACGCTCTTGGCGTCCTTGATCGCGCGGGTCAGCCCGCGGACGCCCGGTGCCGTCGGGCCGGAGGACGCGCTTGAGCTCGCCGCGGGCGTCGGGATGCTCGCGCTGGTCTGCGCGGGCTTGGGCCGGAGCACGGTGAACCACGAGGCGGCCAGGAGCAGGGTGGCGGCCAGCGCCATCAGCATCGGACGTGAGACCTGGGTCATCACACAAGCCATCGGCGCCCGCCCGCCGGGCTTGAAGCAGCAGCGCGGGAACTGGACGACCGTCTAGGCGAGGCGGACGCCCAGCTCGCGCAGCTGGCGCTCGTCGACCGGGGCGGGCGCGCCGGTCAGCGGGTCGCCTCCGGACGCCGTCTTCGGGAAGGCGATGACGTCGCGGATCGAGTCGCGGCCGGCGAGGATCGCCACGATCCGGTCGATCCCCATGGCGATGCCGCCGTGCGGCGGCGCGCCGTAGTGCAGGGCATCGAGCAGGAACCCGAAGCGGGCCTGCGCCTCCTCCTCGGACATGCCGAGAGCCGCGAAGACCTGCTCCTGCACCTCGGGGCGGTTGATGCGGATCGAGCCGCCGCCGATCTCCACGCCGTCGAGCGCGAGGTCGTAGTTGCGCGAGAGCATGGCTCCGATCCCGCCCACCCCGTCGAAGGAGCCCGAGGGCTGCGAGAACGGGTGGTGGATCGCGGTCCACGGGTGGGCGGGGTCGCCGGTCGGCTCGAACATCGGGAAGTCGACGACCCACACCGGGTCGTGGCGGTCCTCGGGGATCAGCTCGAAGCGCTCGGCCAGCTCGACGCGCAGCGCCCCGATCGCCACCGGCGCCACCTCGGGGGAGTCGGCGACGAACAGCAGCAGGTCCCCCGGCGAGGCCGCGAGCTCGGCGTTGACCCCGGCGATCTGCTCGGCGGTGAAGAACTTGGCCAGGTTGCCCGCCCAGCCGTCGGCATCGGCGTAGATCGGCGCGACGGCCTTGGCACCGTGGCGCTGGACGACCTCGTTGAGCCCGTCCAGCTCGGAGCGGCTCATCTCGCGCGCCCCGGCGTTGAGCGCCCGGATGACGCCGCCGCCGGCCAGCACGCTCTCGAAGACCTTGAACTCGCTGCCCGCCAGCAGCGGCCCGACCTCGGAGATCTCCAGGCCGTAGCGGGTGTCGGGCTTATCGGTCCCGTAGCGCAGCATCGCGTCGGCGTAGCCGATCCGCGGCCAGGGCGCTGGAGCCACCGGGAAGCCGGTCGCGGCGAAGACCGCCGCCATCACGGTCTCCATGACCTCGATGACGTCCTCCTCCTCCACGAACGCCATCTCGAGGTCGAGCTGGGTGAACTCGGGCTGGCGGAAGCCGCGCAGGTCCTCGTCGCGAAAGCAGCGGGCGATCTGGAAGTAGCGCTCGTAGCCGCCGATCATCAGCAGCTGCTTGAACAGCTGCGGCGACTGGGGCAGCGCGTACCACGACCCGGGCTGCAGGCGGCTGGGCACCAGGAAATCACGGGCGCCCTCGGGCGTCGAGCGCGTGAGGATCGGCGTCTCGATCTCCAGGAAGTCGCGCTCGTCGAGCACGTCGCGCATGACCTTGATCACGCGATGGCGCAGGGCCATCACGTCCTGCATGGCCTGCCGGCGCAGGTCCAGAGCGCGATACTTGAGCCGCAGCGTCTCGTCGACCTCGACGCTGTCGTCGTCGAGCGGGAACGGCGGCGTCTCGGACTCGGCGAGCAGCTCGAGCTCGGCGACCGCCAGCTCGATCTCGCCGGTGGGCAGGTTCGGGTTGACGTTGCCCGCCTCGCGCACCACGACCTGGCCGCGGGCCGAGACGACGTGCTCGGGACGCAGCCGCTCGGCCGCGGCGAACGCCTCGCCCGCATCGGGGTGAAAGACGAGCTGCAGGATGCCGCTGCGCTCGCGCAGGTCGATGAAGATCAGCCCGCCGTGGTCGCGGCGGCGGTGCACCCAGCCCGCGACGCGGACCTCGCTGCCGACGTCACCCACCCGCAGGTCGCCGGTCCAGCGGTCGCGGTAGTCGTTGGGGCGCGGGAGGTGCATCTACAGTCCTCCGCCCAGGTTGCGCAGCACGGCGGCGACGATGTCGTCAGGCCCCGGCGGGTGCGATTCCATCGGGACCTCGGCGCTGGTCTCGGTGTCCTGGAGCACCGTGCCATCCTCACGCAGCACCGCCACGAAGCGTGCGCCGGTGCGGCTCGCCTGCTTGAGCTGGCCCTTCAGCGAGCGCCCGGCGAGCTCCATCTGCGCGGCGCGGCCGGCGCGGCGGGTGCGGGTGACGACGGCGAACGCGTCAGCGCGGCGAGAGGGTTCGTAGGCCACGAAGACGTCGACCGCCGCCTCGGGCGCCGGCACGCCGCCGGCGGCCAGCAGGATCCGCTCGACGCCCGCGGCCCAACCGACGCCGGGCGTCGGCGGTCCTCCGATCAGCTCGATCAGCCCGTCGTAGCGCCCGCCGCCGCCGACGCCGCTCTGCGCGGCGAGTGCGTCGGAGGCGAACTCGAACACCGTGCGCGTGTAGTAGTCCAGCCCGCGCACCAGCCTCGGGTCGATCTCGTAGGGAACGTCGGCAGCGTCGAGCAGGGCCAGAACCGCGTCGAAGTGCTCGCGATCCTCGGCCGTGAGCCGGTCGACGAGCAGCGGCGCGGTCGTCATCACCGCCTGGGTGCCCGCATGGTCGGAGTCGAATGCGCGCAGTGGGTTGAGGTCGATCCGGCCGCGGACCTCCTCGGAGAGCTGGTCGGCGTGCGCGCGCAGGTGCTCCTGCAGCGCGGCGCGGTAGGCGGCCCGCGTCTCGGTGGTGCCGAGGCTGGCGATCCTCAGGCGCAGGTCACGGGCGCCCAGCTCCTGCAGCAGCGAGGCCAGCAGCACGACCACCTCGGCGTCGACGGCGGGGTCCTCTGAGCCGATCGCCTCGACGCCGACCTGCCAGAACTGGCGGTAGCGCCCGGCCTGGGGCTTCTCGTAGCGGAAGAAGCTCGAGAGGTACCAGAGCTTGACCGGCAGCGGCTCCTTGTGCATGCCGTGCTCGAGGTAGGCGCGCGCGACCGGCGCGGTCCCCTCGGGCCGTAGCGTGACCGAGCGTCCGCCGGCGTCCTCGAAGGTGTACATCTCCTTCTGGACCACGTCGGTCGACTCGCCGACGCCGCGCGCGAACAGCGCCGTGTCCTCGAACGCCGGCGTCTCGATGCGGTGGAAGCCCGCCGGCTCGAACAGCCGGCGCGCCGCCTCCTCGACGGCATGGAACCCCGCGGCGAGCTCGCCGCGGACGTCCTGCGTGCCGCGCGGTGCCTGGATCCGCTCCGGGCTCACCGGGCGAGCTCGGCCAGGAACGGGTTGCTCGCCCGCTCGCGGCCGAGCGTCGTCAGCCCCATGTGGCCCGGATGAACGGTCGTCTCGTCGGGATAGGCGTCCAGCAGCGACTGGATCGAGGCGGCCAACGTGGGCCAGTCGCCGCCGGGAAGGTCGGTCCGCCCGACCGAGCCCTCGAAGAGCAGGTCGCCGGAGAACAGCGCGGCTTCGTCGGCGATCGCGTAGGTCACGTGGCCCGGGCTGTGGCCGGGCGTGAACAGCACGTCGATCTCGAAGCCGGCCAGCTCGAGCCGCTCGCCCCCGGCCACGGTCTCCTCGGGGTCCCACGAGTCGTAGGGGCCGAAGCCGGCCCACGGGACGAAGGCCATGATGTCCTGCAGGACCGGCACCTCGAGCTGCGGGCAGTAGACGGGTGCGCCGGTGGCGCGCGCCACGGGCGCCACGGCGCCGACGTGGTCGAAGTGGGTGTGGGTCAGCAGGATCGCGTCGAGCGTCACGCCAAGCGCCTCGACCGCCCCGAGAAGCTTGTCGGGCTCCTCGCCGGGGTCGACGATCAGCGCGTGGTCGGCGTCGTCGCGGCGCACCAGGAAGCAGTTCTCCTGCACCGGCCCGACGGTGAACATCCGGACGTCCATCAGCCCGGCTGCTGCC
>JAWVFY010000004.1:0-3531 GCA_033855575.1 Solirubrobacteraceae bacterium | reverse complement strand
ACGTAGCGGCTGATCTTGGCCAGCTGGTCGACCGGCATGAAGACCTTGTCCGTGCCGGCGAACTCCAGCTCCAGGTAGTCCCGGGTGATCCCGCCGACCGTCTTGGTGTCGAAGCCGGCGAAGCGGGCCAGGCCGTGGTCCTCGTGGACGACGATGTCGCCGGTACGCAGGTCGGCGAAGCTGCGCAGCGCGCCGCGGCGCCGGCGGCCGAGGTCCATCCCGCCGGTCCGCTCCGCGCGGCGGCGACGGAACAGCCGGTGCTCGGGAATGACGGCGAGCTTCAGTCCGGCGGCGATGAACCCGTCGCGCAGGCCCGCCTCGGCGAACAGCAGCTCGCCGGGCTCGACTCCGCGGCCCTCGAGCCATTGCGGCGTCGAGCGCACGAGGTTGTAGGCCGTCCGCTCGCCGTCGCCGCGGCGCGGCCACGTGACCACCGTGCGGTAGCCCGAGCGCACGAGCTTCTCCAGCTCGGGCTCGGCCTCGCGCAACGAGCGCGCGGCCAGGTCGGCGGCCTGGGCGCGCAGCTCGATCGGCTGGTCGGAGGACAGCGAGGACAGGCGGGCGCTCGCGCGGGCGTCGAGGTCGGCGCGGATCGTCTCGGGCCGGACGTAGAGATGGTGCGCGTCGGAGTCGTGGAAAGCGGCGGTGACGTCCTGCCAGTGGTCGGCCAGCGCGGGCTCGACCTCCTCCTCGGCGGCGATCAGCACCAGCGCGTCCTTCGGCGCCAGGTCGAGGAACGCGCCGAAGCGGTCGACCGGCAGGAGCTCGGAGATGTCGGGCCTGTCGTCCTCGTCGGCGATCGCCGCGATCTCCGCCATCTCCCGGTGCTCGACGGCGAGTTCCGCGGCGGGCGCTATCTCGACCCGGTCGGTCTCGCCCAGCGAGCGCTGCGTGAACGTCGAGAACCAGCGCAGCGACTCGACCTCGATGTCGAACAGCTCGATCCGGCAGGCCCTCTCCTCGGTCGCCGGGTAGACATCGAGGATCCCGCCGCGGATGGCGAACTGCCCGCGGTCCTCGACCTGGTCGACGCGCTCGTAGCCCGCCTTGACCAGCTCGGCGCCGACCTCGTCGAGATCGACCAGGTCGCCCTTGGCGATGGCGAACGACGACGGGCGCAGCTCGGGATCGGGGACCTTCTCGGACAGCGCGACGGCCGAGACGACGATCACCGGTGCCTCGTCGCCCCCGCCGCGCTCGGCGACCAGCGCGTCGAGCGCCGCCACCCGGAGGCCGACGAGGTGCGGCGCCGGCGCCAGGTGCGACTCGTAGGCCACGCCGCGGCTCGGGTAGAAGGCGACGCGCCGGGGCGCCAGCCACTGCTTGATGTCGGCCGCCAGGTCGCGGGCCTGGCGGTCGTCGCCCGCCACCACGAGGACCGGGCGGCGCGGATCCTCGTCGGCCAGCGCGGCCAGCACGTAGGGGCGCAGCGACGCGCTGGTGAAGGCCCGGGCGGGCGCTGAGGGGTCCGCGAGCAGGCGCGCGCCACCCGGCTCGTCGGCGAGGTGGCGGAGCAGCGAACGGAGAGCCATCGGCTCCTTTCACTCTAGGCAGGCGGCCACCCCGGCTTCCCGGGGAGCCTCAGGACTCCAGGACGAGCTGCTCCGCGGCGTCGGCGGCGCGGCCGACGAGCTCGCGGACCTCCGCCGGGTCCTGGCGCCATTTGCCCAGGACGTGGGCCGAGACGATCTCCGGGTCGGTGGTGTCCGGCCGGCCGACGCCGACGCGCACGCGCTGGAAGTCCGGCGAGCCGAGCTCGGCCCGCAGGGACTTCAGGCCGTTGTGGCCGGCCAGGCCCCCGCCCAGCCGGGTGCGGATCTCGCCGAACGGCAGGTCGATCTCGTCGTGCACGACCAGCACGTGGTCGAGATCGACGCGCGCGGCGCCACGGGCCGGGCCCGCCGAGCGGCCGGCCTCGTTCATGAAGGTCTGCGGGAGCAGAACCGCGACGCGCGGGCCGGGTGGCTGGGCCGCGATGATCCTGCCCTCGGCGAGCAGGCCGTGGAACTTCTTGCGCGGCTCTCCCAGGCCCCAGCGCTCGATCAGCGCCCGGGCGACGTCGAAGCCGACGTTGTGCGGCGTGCCCTCGTAGCGCGAGCCCGGGTTGCCCAGGCCGACGATCAGCCAGTCAGACGGTGCGACGCCGCCGAACAGGCGCATCGAGCGCGCGGGTCCGAAGACCCGGTCGGCTACTCGCCGTCGGCGTCGCCGGCGTCGCCGGAGGCCTCGCCGCCGCCGCCGTCCGCCGAGCCCTCGGCCTCGTCGCCACCTTCGCCCACGACGCCGACCTCGGTCTCGATCTCCTCCTCGGGCTCGACCTCCAGGCGCGGCGGGGTGAGGCTGGCCACGACGGTCTCGGGGTCGTCCAGGAGCGTCACGCCGGCCGGAGCGATGACCTGCTCGACGGTGGCGGTGTCGTTGATGTCCATGCCCGAGACGTCGAACTCGATCGCGTCGGGAAGCTCGCTGGGCAGCGCCTCGACGCTGAGCTCGCGCGCCACGTGCTCGAGCACGCCACCCTCGCGGACGCCCGGGGCCTCCTCCGCACCGACGAGGTGCAGCGCGACCATCGCCTGGATCGGCTGGTTGAGGTCGACGCGCAGGAAGTCGATGTGCATGACCTCGCCGCGAACCGGATGGCGCTGGCTGTCCTTGAGCACGGCGGCGGTCGTGCCGGTGCCGTCACCGGTCAGCTCGAGGACGGCGCCGGCGCCGTGCAGGGCGTGGCGCAGCTCGCGCGCGTCGACCGAGAAGGCGAGCGGCGCGTCGCCGCGGCCGTAGAGCACGCCGGGCACACGGCCCTCGCGCCGCAGCCGGCGGGTCGCGCGCGAGTGCGACGCGTCGCGCGGCTCGATGGTCAGGTTCGTGCTCTGGGTCCTGGCAGCCATTTCGGCCGTCAGGGTAGCGGCTCTCCGCGCGCGCCGGCCGCGGCCGGGGCTCAGTCGCCGAGCTGCTTCGTCGCGTGGAAGATCCGCTGGACGTCGAAGTAGGCGGGCTTCTTGAACCAGTCCAGAGTGAGCAGGCCCTTCTGGTGAAACGGCGGGTCGGGCCGCGGGTTGCCGCCGTCCCAGCCGGGCCGGACGCGGAACTCCTGCAGCGCCCACCAGACGGCCCCCGACAGCCAGGTCTTCGTGTCGAGCAGCCCGAACTGCCAGTTGGCGAACGCCTGCTGGAACTGATAGGTCCCGCGCTCGTCGGCCGAGCCGTCGCGGTTGGCCTCGGCCCCGACCTCGGTGACGACCAGGGCCTGCTTGGCGTAGCAGGCGTGCAGGCTGTCGAGGAAGTGCGAGAGCAGCGTCGGGTCCGCGGTCGAGCCGTCGGGCCCGGTGTACCAGTTGAAGTACTCGTTGATCCCGAGCACGTCCAGCGGTGCGTAGCGCCGCTGGCAGCCGACGCCGGGAGACGGCGCCATCGCCATCCCCACCGGCCGAGTCGGGTCGAGCTGGTGGGCGGTCCGCACCGCGGTGCTGATGTAGGCGCCCTGCGACGGGCCCGGTCGCGAGTTGAGCTCGTTGCCGATCGACCAGACGA
>JAWVFY010000003.1:0-3892 GCA_033855575.1 Solirubrobacteraceae bacterium | reverse complement strand
CAGCGCCTCTTCGACGACCGCGCCGGATTCGATCCGGAAGTGGCGGATCTCGGGCTCCTCGCCGGCCAGGCCGACGATCAGCCACTCCCAGTCCGGCCACAGCGCGGCGAAGTTCAGGTCGGTCTGGGAGGGGTAGGGGTCGCTGCGGGTGTGCGAGTGGTAGATCGCGCCGGGCATCAGGTCCTCCTCCTCGAGCTGCTCGGTGAGCCGGAACAGCGTCCGGCCGTCGATCTCGAAGCGGAAGGGGCTGGCGGCGACGTTCTCGGTCGGATGCACCGACACCGCGGTGCCGTCGCGCACGCCGATCAGGCCACAGCACTCGTTGGGCGCGTCGCGGCGGGCGTGCTCGACGATCTGCTCGAGCAGCTCTGGAGCGATCCGCACTACTCCGACGACTTGCCGGTGGGGGTCTCCACCGGCGGGACGTACTCCGCGTCGACCGGTGTGACGTGCTCCGGGTCCATCGGCGTGACCGACGGCGTGTTGGCCGGGATCTCCTCGTCCTCGTCGTTGCCGGCCAGGGACTCCTTGAACTCGCGCATGCCCTTGCCCACCGAGCGGCCGACCTCGGGCAGCTTCTTCGGCCCCAGCACGATCAGGGCGATGATGAGGATGATGATGAGCTCTGGCGCGCCGACGTTCGGCATGGGTGCTCCTAGCGGATTACCACCACAGGGTGGATTCGAGGTTCTCGATCTCTTCGACCGGGCGCGTGTAGATGCCCGACGAGAGGTACTTCCACCCATCGTCGCAGACGACGAACACCACGTTGCCCTCGTCGAGCTCGTTGGCGATCCGCACGGCGATCGAGGCGATGGCCCCCGACGAGACGCCTGCAAAGACGCCCTCCTCGTCGAGCAGCTTGCGCGTCCAGACGATCGCGTCGGAGTTGGTGACGAAGATCTTGCGGTCCAGCAGCGACAGGTCGATGATCGGCGGGATGAAGCCGTCGTCGAGGGAGCGCAGCCCCTGAACCGGCTCGCCCTGCATGGGCTCGGCGGCGACGATCTTGACCGCGTCGCCCAGCTCCTCCTTGAACCGCCGCGCGTGGCCCATCAGCGTGCCGCCCGTCCCCAGACCGGCGACGAAGGCGGCGACCTCGCCGTCAAGCTCCTCGAGGATCTCCCTGGCGGTGCCGTTGTAGTGCGCGGCCGGGTTGGCCTCGTTGCCGTACTGGTAGGGCATGTAGTACGACGGGTCGCCGGCCGCCATGTCCAGCGCCATCGCGACCGCCCCGTTGGAGCCCTGGTCGCCCGGCGAGGAGACGATCTCCGCGCCGTACATCCGCAGCAGCTGCGTGCGCTCGGGCGTGACGTTGTCGGGCATCACGACCTTCAGCGGATAGCCCTTGCGCGAGCAGATCATCGCCAGCGAGATACCGGTGTTCCCCGAGGTGGGCTCGAGGATCGTCTGGCCCGGGCGGATGAGGCCCTTCTCCTCGGCGTCCTCGATCAGCGCTCGCGCGACGCGATCCTTGACCGAGCCGGTGGGGTTGAACGACTCCATCTTGGCCCAGATGCGCACCCCGGGCTTGGGACTCAGGCGCCGCAGTTCGACGAGCGGCGTGTTGCCGATCGCGGCCACGATGTCCTCGTAGCGCCCGCCGCACGGGCGGTTTCGCAGGGGCAGGCCCGCCATACTTCACAAAGGATAGCCCTGCGCGCGCCGTCGCCAGAGGACCGGCAAGCGTGCGCCCCGCGTGATCGCCACCCCGGCCAGGCACAGCGCGCCACCGCCGAGCGCCAGTGCCGGCGGCGTCTCGCCGAGCAGGACCCAGCCGAGCAGGATGGCCAGCGGCGGGACGAGGTAGGTCGTCGCCCCCATCCGGCCCGCGCTCGTGCGCCGCAGCGCGTAGGCCCAGGTGGTGAAGCCGATGGCCGTGGGCACCGCGCCGAGATAGACCGTCCAGGCGATCGCCGAGCCGCGGGCGCGGCCCAGCTCGTGCACGAGCGCCGGTGCGAACGGCAGGCAGGCGACCAGGCCGATCACGCAGGCCAGGAAGGTGATCTGCAGCCCCGATGTGCGCTCGAGCAGCGGCTTCTGGGCCACCACCCCACCCGCGTAGGCCAGCGCCGCGCCGAGGCACAGCACCGCGCCCCAGCCGGCGCTGGCCCCGTGCTGGCGGGTGGCCAAGCCGATGACCACCGCGCCCGCGAAGGCCACGGCGCAGCCGGTCAGCAGCGCACGCGGGAAGCCCTCGCGCAGCAGCAGGCCGGCGAGCAGCGCGATCAGCACCGGCCCGACGTTGACGAGCATCGCCGCCGTCCCGGCATCCACCCGGCGCTCGGCCGCGTTGAGCATGACGTTGTAGGCGCCGAACCACAGCAGCCCGCAGAGCAGCAGCCGCGGCACGTCGGCCCGCGGCGGCAGCGCCTCGCGGCGGACGGCGACGATCACCCCCAGCACGGCCGCGGCGACGAACAGCCGCCCGAGCGACAGCGGCCCAGGCCCCAGGTCGTGCCCGGCGGTCCGGATCCCCACGAACGCCGACGCCCACAGCGTCACGGTGACCAGGGCGGCGAGGGCGGGCATGCCCGTCCAACGTAGCCGAGCCCCACTTCGTCCAACCGACCTCTCGCGTCGAGTGGACAGTTGAGGCCGCATAGCGGGCCCAAGTGTCCACTCGATGGTCTTAGGTCGCAGCCGTCGCCGTAGCCACGCCGTGGCTGCCGCCGGCCATCGCCGGCAGGATCACGAGTGTGTCGTTCTCGCTCACGCTGGTCTCCAGCCCGTCGAGCACGCGGACGTCCTCGTCGTTGAGGTAGACGTTGACGTAGCGGTTGAGCTCGCCGCCCTCGCCGAAGAGCTGGCCGCGGGTCTCGGGGTGGTCGGTGGCCAGGGCCTCGAGAACCTCGCCGACATCGGAGCCGGAGGCCGAGACCTCGCGCTCGCCGCCCACGGAGGGGCGCAGGACGGGGGGAATGCGGACGGTCGCCATGAGGACGGGCAGGCTAGCGCTGCGCTACCCGGCCGCGGCGCAGAACGCCTCGTAATCCGGGAAGACGCCCATCTCATCGTCGCTGATCTCCTCGGGCGAGCGCGAGCAGATCGGGCAGTCGGGGTCGCGGCGGACCTTCAGCTCGGTCGTCGTCGCGTCGAGCGCGTCGTACATGAGCAGGCGGCCGATGAGCGGGGTGCCCGAGCCCGTGATGAGCTTGATGACCTCGGTGGCCTGCAGCAGGCCCATCGTGCCGGGCAGCACGCCGAGCACGCCGTTGGCGCCGCAGCTCGGCGCGAGCTCGGCCGGCGGCGGCACCGGGAACAGGCAGCGGTAGCACGGCCCGTCATAGGGGGCGAAGACGCTGAGCTGGCCCTCGAAGCCGAGGATCGCGGCGCTGACCACGGGGATCTGCAGCCGCACGGAGGCATCGTTGAGCAGGTAGCGCGTGGGGAAGTTGTCGACCCCGTCGACGATCACGTCGTAGCCCTCGATGATCTCCATGATGTTCGAGGCGTCCAGGCGCGTCTGGTACTTGACGACGTTGACGTCGGGGTTGAGGTCCTTGATCGCCTGCTCGGCGGAGTCGACCTTCGGCGTGCCGATGCCGGCCGTCGTGTGGATGACCTGGCGCTGGAGGTTCGAGAGGTCGACGACGTCGTCGTCGACGATGCCCAGCGTGCCGACGCCGGCCGCCGCGAGGTACAGCGCGATCGGCGAGCCGAGCCCGCCGGCGCCCAGGCAGAGCACCTTGGCGTCGAGCAGCTTCATCTGGCCCTCGAGGCCGACCTCGGGGACCAGCAGGTGACGGCTGTAGCGGTCGCGCTGCTCGGCGGTGAGCGTGCGCGGGATCTCGACGTCGTCGCCGCGGTCCTTCCACAGCGTGTAGCCGCCGGTCATCGACTCGACGGTCTCGTAGCCGAGCTCGTCGATCATCGTCTTGGCGGCCAGCGC
>JAWVFY010000002.1:0-6677 GCA_033855575.1 Solirubrobacteraceae bacterium | reverse complement strand
GAGCGCTTCGACGTCGTCGTGCTCGACACGCCGCCGTCGCCGACCTGGCCACGGCGCTGGAGGCGCGGCTGTGAGGCAGGCGCTGGCCGGCAAGCGAGTGGTGATCTGCGCCGGCGCCGGCGGCGTCGGCAAGACGACGACGTCGGCGGCGGTCGCCCTTGGGCTGGCCGCCGACGGCGCCCGGGTGGCGGTGGTGACCATCGACCCGGCCCGGCGACTGGCCGACGCGCTGGGGCTGCGGGCGCTGGACAACGAGCCGCGGCGGGTCGACGCGCAACGCCTCGCCGGCCACGGCCTCGAGCTGCGGGGCGAGCTGTGGGCGATGACGCTCGACCCCAAGCGCACCTTCGACGAGCTCATCGCCCGGCTGGCGCCCGACGAGCGCACGCGCGAGGAGATCATGGCCAACCGGATCTACCAGCAGCTCTCGAGCGCCGTGGCCGGCTCGCAGGAGTACACGGCGATCGCCAAGCTCTACGAGCTGGCGCGCGACGAGCGCTTCGACGTCGTCGTGCTCGACACGCCGCCGTCGCGCAACGCGCTGGACTTCCTCGACGCTCCGGACCGGCTCAACGGGTTCCTCGAGGGCCGTGCGCTGCGCGCGTTCCTGGCACCGACGGGGCTGGCGGCGCGCGTCATCGGCCGCGGGACGAGCGTCGTCCTCGGCGCGCTCAGGCGGGTCACCGGCGTCGAGCTGCTCGACGACCTCTCGACGTTCTTCGGCGCCCTCGCCGGGCTGCTGGCCGGGTTCCGCGAGCGCGCCGCCGGGGTCCAGGCCCTGCTCGAGGATCCGGCGACGACGTTCCTGCTCGTCGCGTCCCCGGAACGTGAGCCGATCGACGAGGCGATCTTCTTCGGCGCGAAGCTCCGCGCGTCGGGGATGGCGCTGGGCGCGACGATCGTCAACCGCGTCCACGTCGGGGTGCGCGGAGAGGCCCCGCCGCTGCCCACGGCGCTCGCCGCCAAGGTCCGGGCCGCCGCCGATGAGCTCGACGCGCTCGCCGGGCGCGACGCGGCGGGCATCGCACGGCTCGAGGCGGCGCTCGGGATCGGCGACGCGGTGCGGGTGCCGCACCTCGCCGCCGACGTCCACGACATCGACGGCCTGGTGGCGATCCACGCCCACCTGTTCTCCTGACGGCCCGCGCGCGATCGTCCTCGGAGCGCTACCGGCGCTCGAGGACCACGACCGGGATCTCACGGTCGGTGCGGCGCTGGTAGTCGGCGTAGCCGGCGTAGGTCTGCACGGCCTTGGCCCACAGCCGCGGGCGCTCCTCGGGGGTCGCCACGCGCGCGCGGACGGCGCGCTTCTCGCGGCCGACCTGCACGGTCGTCTCGGGATGCTTGACCAGGTTGTGAAACCACGCCGGGTGCTTCGGATAGCCGCCCTTGGAGGCGATCAGGACGAGGTCGTCGCCATCGCGGACGTAGACCAGCGGGCTGGTGCGCCGCGTGCCGCTGCGGGCACCGACGTGGTCGAGCAGCAGCGTCGGCGGCGCGCCCGGGAAGCGGTGGCCGATCAGCCCGCCGCTGGCCCGGTAGACCGCGGCATGACCGCCCATCAGCCGGCGCAGGACCGGCCAGGAACGGTCGGCGAGGTCGAGGATGGCGCCCATGCGCCGGGAGGCTACGCCTCGGCGGCGTCCAGGAGCTCGTCGGCCAGCCGCCGGACGTCGGAGTCCAGGTGCCCGCAGAGCACGTCGCGCAGGATGGCCCGCAGGTGGCCGGCGAGGTCGGCGGCGATCGTCTCGACCTCGGCGGGGGCGAAGCCGTGGCCGGTGATCAGCGCCCGCTCGAGCGAGGCGGCGTGGGCGATGCGCTCGGCGACCGCCGCGTGGTCGCCCGGCTGCGAGCAGAGGGTGGCGACGCGGTCGGGTAGCAGGGCGCTCTCGACCCCCTCCGGCTCGAGCAGCGCGCGCAGCGCGAGCAGGTGGTCGGTCAGCCGCTGGCCGGCGGGCCGCTCGCAGCCCATCTCGAAGCGCTGCAGCGCCCAGGCCAGTGGGCCGCCGCGCGGCATCCGCCGCCACACCAGGTTGCAGAACCCCCGCAGCTCGTCCTCCTGGGCCGCCGTCAGCGTCAGCGTCCCGGCCGCCACGCCGCCGGATCCGGTCGGGCTGGCCTGCCACGGGCCGCCCGCCGTACGGATCCACGCGGTCGGGCCCATCGCGACCCGCGTGGCGTCGTAGAGCCGCAGCGCGGTGACCAGTCGCCGCACCCGTCCCGGAGCCTGCAGCGCCAGATCCTCGTCGGCGCCGCGCACCAGCGCGAGCACGGTCTCGTGTTCGCCGTCCCACGCCGCCGCCTCGGGCACGCGGTCCAGCGAGGTCGGCCGGGCGAGGACCAGGCCGTCGGCCAGCGGCACGTCGTCGGACTCCAGGCGCAGGCCGAGCAGCGGCACGATGACCTCGACGCCGGTGACGCCGCCCACCACCTGCTCCTCGAGCTCGCCGTAGACGCGGGCGAAGCGCTCGTCGCCGAGAACGAACTCCGACAGGTCCTCGAACAGCGCGCCGAGGAAGGCCTGAAGCGCCGCCTCGGTGAGCTCGCGGCCACCCGCGGGAATCCGGGTGTGGCCCCGCGCGCGCAGGTAGGCCTCGAGGCCGCCGCAGGCGCCGAGCGCGTGGACCGCGGGCAGCCAGTTCTCCAGCCGGCCGAGCTCGCTGCCCCGCGCGGCGATGAAGCCGGCGGTGTCCGGGCGATAGCAGTAGAGCGTCGGCCCGTGCCCCGCCCGCGAGGGTTCCTCGATGAGGTCGAAGGGCAGCTCGGCGCCCTGCGCCGTCTCGGCGGCCAGCGTCCAGGCCGCCTCCTCGGCGAAGGCGCGCAGGGTCCCGTGCAGGCGGCGATCGCGCATCGATCACCGGTTCGCGGCGCGCGCGAGACCTCCTGCTTAGAACGTCTCAGGCGACGGCGGTCAGCGATTCGGCGACGTCACGGGCCGCGCACTCGGCGCCCAGCCAGCGCGTCCCGTAGGAGCGCATGTCGTCGATGATCGGCAGCAGCGCCTGGCCCTTGTCGGTCAGGGCGTACTCGACACGCGGCGGGACCTCGGCGTAGGTCTGGCGCTCGACGATGCCGGCCTCCTCCAGGGCGCGCAGTCGCAGCGAGAGCGTGCGCGGGCTGATACCCGCCAGCGAGCGCTCGAGCTCGGAGAAGCGCGAGCGGCCCTCGGCCAGATCACGGACGAGCAGCAGCGTCCACTTGCCGCAGATGATCTCCGCGGTCAGGCAGACAGGGCATGTCTCGTCGACGGCCATGCCATGACTTTACCAACTGAAGTGCTGCAAATCAGGCGGCGCGGCGATCCTGCGCCTCGGCAAGATCGTCCATCGTCGTACCGCGCTTGCCGTCGGCGGCCAGCAGGAGCTTGAAGTCGTGTGGGCTGGTCGCGGCGAGCATCGCCTCGTCCAGGGTCACCCGACCCGACTTGACGTGGTCGAACAGCGCCTGGTCGAAGGTCTGCATCCCGTAGTAGGCGCCCTCGCCGATGACCTCGCCGAGACGGCCGGTCTGCGACGGGTCCATGATCAGGTCGCGCACGCGCCCGGTCATCCGCAGCACCTCGACGGCGGCGATCCGGCCGCCATCCGCGGCGGGCACGAGCCGCTGGGAGACGACGCCCTTGAGCGTTCCCGCCAGCATCGCGCGGACCTGGTTGTGCATGTGGGGCTCGAAGAAGTCGATCATGCGGTTGACCGACTCGGCAGCGTCGACGGTGTGGATCGTGGACAGCACGAGGTGGCCGGTCTCCGCGGCGCTCAGCGCGGTGTGGACGGTCTCCTCGTCGCGCATCTCGCCGATGAGGATGACGTCAGGATCCTGGCGCAGGACGCGGCGCAGCGCGCGCTTGAACGAGGCAGTGTCCGAGCCGACCTCGCGCTGGTTGATCAGCGACCGCTTGTCGGCGTGCAGGAACTCGATCGGGTCCTCGATCGTCACGACGTGCTTGGACATCGTCGAGTTGATGTGGTCGATCATCGCCGCCAGCGTCGTCGACTTGCCCGAGCCGGTGGTGCCGGTCAGCAGGACGATCCCGCGCTCCTCGGAGGCCAGCTCGCGCAGGACGGGCGGCAGGGCGAGATCGTCGAGCGTCTTGATGGTCACCGGAATGGCGCGGCAGACCAGCGAGACCGAGCCGCGCTGGTGGAAGGCGTTGACGCGGAAGCGCGCGACGCCCGCGATGGAGTGGGAGAAGTCGACCTCCTTGTCGGTGTCGAACTCGGCGAGCCGGGCGGCGTCGGTGAGCATCGCGCTGACCGCGGCCCGCGTGTCCTCGGGTGCCAGCGGCTCGAGCCCGGGGATCGGCACGAGGTCGCCGTCGATCCGGCACAGCGGCGGACTGCCGGCCTTGAGGTGAAGGTCGGATCCCCCCGCCGTGACGAGGTGGCGCAGCGCAGCTTCGACGTCGAACACACTTCAGACGTCGGCGCGGACGGGCATTCCTTGAGCCTTCGGGGCCGGAGCGGACGGGCGTTTTAGTGCGTCTTTCGGGCCCGCCGGACGTATCCGGCCGCCGCGGCGGCCAGCACCAGCGCGGCCAGCGGCCCGATGAACACCCACGCTGACGTCCCGCCGCCGCCCGTCCCCCCTGCGCTGCCCGGTGCCGTGGCCGCCGCCGGCACCGGCGTGCGGTGGCCGTTGACCGTCGCCAGGCGGGCCACCGCCTCGATCGCGGCGCGGGCCAGGCCGTCCGACGAGCCGGCGACGTCGATCTGCACGGGGTCGAGCGCCCGGTTGACGCCGTCGCCCAGGTGCTGGCCGCCGAAGCCGCCGGGCATCACCACGAGCAGGTGGAAGGCGCCGTTGACGCGCTGGTCGGCCTGGGTCGGCAGCTCGCTGGCCAGCAGGTCGGCGTAGCGCTGAGGGTCGTTGAGCAACTGCGGATAGGAGCCGAGGTCGCCGGCGGTCTCGATCAGCGCGACCTTCATGGGGAAGCCGGCCGCACGCACCCGCTTGAGCAGGTCGTTGAGCGCGGTGACCAGCGGCTTGGAGACCGGCGGCGAGTACGGGTAGTAGGCGTCCTGGGCCGGCAGCGTGTCGCTCGCCGGATCCCCGTCGCCCAGCGCTGCCGACGCGGTGCCGAGGATCAGCGCTAGCGCGAGGACGAGGGCGCGGCGCAGCATGTGCGGCGCGAGACTACTGATCCCACTGCGGCGCGAAGGAGGGGTTGAGGAAGCGCCGGCCCCGGGCCAGCTCGTCGACCCGTGCGCGCTCCTCGTAGGTCAGGGGCGCCAGCTCCAGCGCGGCCAGGTTGGCGGCGCGGTGCTCGTGGGAGTCGGCCTTGGGGACCGCCGCCACGCCCGTCTGGTCGAGCAGCCAGCGCAGGCATACCTGCGCCGGGAGGCACCCGCGGCGCTGGGCGATCTCGCCCAACACGGGATCGTCCAGCAGGCCTCCGCCGCTGCCCAGCGGGGCGTAGGCGATGACCGCGACGCCGTGCGAGGCCGCCACGTCGAGCAGGGCGCGCTGGGAGAGGTAGGGGTGGTACTCGACCTGGTCGCAGGCGATCGGGAACTCCGCCAGCGCCTCACGCAGCAGCGCGCTCGGGAAGTTCGCCACACCGATGTGCGTGGTCAGGCCATCCTGGCGCACGCGGTGCAGGGCGGCCAGCGTGTCGCCCAGGCGGACGGCCGGGTTGGGCCAGTGGACGAGCAGCAGGTCGACGCGGTCGAGGCCCAGGTCGCTCAGCGACGCCTCGGCGGAGCGGCGCAACCGGTCGGGCTCGAGATCGTCGCGCCACACCTTCGTCGTGACCCACACCTCCTCGCGCGGCACCCCGGCGTCGCGCAGCCCCTCCCCCACCCAGCGCTCGTTGCCGTACATGCGCGCCGTGTCGATGTGCCGATAGCCCAGCTCGAGCGCGTCACGGACGGCCTCGCGAGCGCTGTCGTCCTCCATCCGCCAGGTGCCGAGGCCGAGCCGCGGGATGTCGACCAGCCTCATGTGGGAATCGTTACGATCGGCATAGGAGGCGGTTCGATGGGCGACATGATGCGAGACAGGCGAGGGTATTGGTCCCCGCCGAAGGCATGAGCGACACGGTCCAGATGAAGCTGATCCGGCGCTATGCGCGGCTGCTGCGCGAGCAGCAGGCCGAGTTCCGCGGCCCCCGCATCGGCGCCCGCGAGCGGGCGGCGGCGGCGGGCGTGATCAAGCCACGTCGCGAAGCTTCTGGGCCTCAGCGAGGCTCTGGAGCTTCTTGAGCGACTGGTTCTCGATCTGGCGGATCCGCTCGCGCGTGACGTTGAAGGTGCGGCCGACCTCGTCGAGCGTGCGGGGGTGCTCCCCGCCGAGGCCATAGCGCAGCTCGAGGACGCGGCGCTCGCGGTAGGAGAGGTTCTCCAGCGCCTCGCGCAGCGCCTCCTTGGTGAGGATCTCGGCAGCGCGCTCGTAGGGCGACTCGGCCCGCTCGTCGGCGATGAACTGGCCGAACTCGGACTCCTCCTCGTCGCCGACCGGCTTCTCCAGCGAGACCGGCGCCTGCGCGGAGCGCTTGATCGAGTCGACCTCCTCGGGGTCGATGCCGGTGACGTCGGCGATCTCCTCGGCGGTGGGCTCGCGGCCCAGCTCGGTGACCAGCTTGCGCTCGGCGCGGCCGATCTTGTTGAGCTTCTCGACGACGTGGACCGGGATGCGGATCGTGCGCGCCTTGTCGGCCAGCGCGCGGGCGATGGCCTGGC
>JAWVFY010000001.1:0-2718 GCA_033855575.1 Solirubrobacteraceae bacterium | reverse complement strand
GACCGCGTCGCCGAGCTGCGTCAGGCGGTTGACCAGCCCGGCGATGTCCTCGGCGGCGGCCACGGCGGCCCGGATCTCGTGGCCGGTCATGACCGCGAGGTCGTCGACCGCACGGACGTTGGCCGGGTCGGCCATCGCCACCAGCAGCGTGCGCTCGCCCGCGTAGCCGACCGGCAGCGCGTTGTGGCGCCGGACCCAGCCCGGGGTGACCAGGTTGGCCGCGGCCATGTCGACGGCGTAGGCGGTCAGATCGAGGTGGTCGAGGCCGTGGCGCTCGGCCACCGCCCGCGACAGCGTCTGGGCGGACAGCTCGCCCCGTTCGACGAGAACGGACTCCGGGGTGGTCTGCGCCTGGCGAGCGGCGGCGATCGCGTCCTCGACACGATCGCGCTGGACGAACCCCAGGTCGATGATGACGTCGGTCAGGAACCGGCCGCGACCACCGGCACCCGTGGGGTGCGTGATGCCGTCCCAGGGGAGGCCCGGGGCGTCGTCGTCAGGTGTCGGTAGCGGTCGGAGGTGCATCGAAGTCACGCGCGGCTCTGCTCATCGCGGCCCGGTCCGGTGCGCGACCGGTCCACGCCTCGTAGCTCAGCGCGCCCTGCTGGACCAGCACCTCCAGCCCGTCAACGGTGTCGATCCCCCGATCGCGCGCCGCGCGCTCGAGGTCCGTCCCGCCGGACCGGTAGACGAGGTCCACCACACACGAGAACTCCCCCACGTCATCGGGTGAAACGGGCAGGTTCTTGAAACCGGGTAGGTCATCCGTGGACGAATTGCCGAGTCCGACCGCCGTGCAGTTGACGAGCAGGTCCGCCGGGGCGGCCTCCGTGACCGCCTCGGCGCCCAGATCCGCGGCGAGCCGGCGGGCCCGCTCGGGGGTGCGGTTCCACACCTGGACGCTCGCCCCGGCGTCGGTCAGCGCCCACACGGCGGCGCGCGCGCTGCCTCCCGCCCCCAGCACCAGGGCGGACCTTCCGGCGGCGGAGAACGGCAGCGCGGCGATCAGGCCCGGCGCGTCGGTGTTGTCGGCGGCGATGGCGCCGCCGGCGAACGTCAGCGTGTTCGCCGCGCCGATGGCCCTCGCCCGCTCGCTGGCCGTGTCGGCCAGCGCGAGCGCAGCCTCCTTGTGAGGGATCGTGACGTTCGCGCCGCCGAACCCGGCCGGGCCCAGCGCGCGAACCGTCTCATCGAACAGCTCCGGCGGGACCGGCAGCAGCTGGTAGGGCAGCCCGAGCGCGGCGAACATGGCCGGCGAGCGGCTGTGAGCGACGGGCCAGCCGAGGACGCCGTAGCGCGCCACTACTTGCAGGTGACCGGGCTCTTGCCGCCCAGCTGGGCGCGCTTGGCGTTGTAGGCGGCGACGTCGCGTTGGAACTGCGCGTCGGTCGAGCTGAACGCGTGGGCCCCGTTGCCGCACGGCTTGATGACGTAGAAGAGGTAGGGCACGCGCGCGGGATGCGCCGCGGCCTGGATCGACGCCAGGCCGGGGTTGCCGATCGGCGTCGGCGGCAGACCGGTGTGCTTGCGGGTGTTGTAGGGGCTGTTGCTGGCCAGCTGCGAGACGGTCAGCGGCCGCGTCCAGTCGTGCAGGGCATAGCGCAGGGTCGCGTCGATGCCCAGCGGCATCCCGTCCTTGAGGCGGTTGTAGATCACGGCGGCGATCAGCGGCCGGTCCTTGGCGACCCCCGCCTCGCGTTCGATCATCGAAGCGATGACCAGGACGTCGTAGGTCGTCAGGTTCTTGGCCTTCGCGCGCTTGAGGTTCACGCCGGCGATGTTCTGGCGGAACGCGGCGAGCTGCTCGGTGACGAGCTTGCGCACAGAGGCATGGGGCCGCAGCTGGTAGGTGGCCGGGAAGAGGAAGCCCTCGAGCGTGGCGCCCCTCGGCGCGCCGAGCGTGCGCGGGTTCAGCGCCGCGGAGGTCCGGCTGGCGGCCAGGTAGTCGCCGGTCAACCCGGCACCGCGGGCGAGCGGCGCGATCTCGGTGCGCGACTTGCCCTCGGGGATCGTCAGCCGGATGACCGCCGGGGCCGGCGGGTTGTGGGTCAGCACGTCGAGCGCCGCTGCGTAGGACATGCCGTTCTTCAGCCGGAACGTGCCGGCCTTGAGCTGACCGCGCTTGCCCTCCAGGCGGGCCCGCAGGTCGAAGAAGAAGCTCGAGCTGACGACGCCGCGACGCGCGAGCAGGTCGCCGACGTCGCTGGCGCTGGCCCCCTGCGGCACGCGCACGACGACCGCTCCCGACCCGCCGCCGGTGAACGGCTGGAACAGCGAGACGGCAAACCACGCGATCGCCGCGATGAGCACCAGCACGACCAGCAGCCCGATGCGGCGACCCAGCCGCGACCGCCCGGCCCGCGGTGGGCCGGAAGCCGGCGGCGGCGTGCGGGGCGCGCGATGGGGCAGGTGCGGCCGGCCGACGCGATGCCCAGCCGAGACCCGCTTGGTCCCGATGGCCTGCTCGGTGCTGTCGAACGGCACAGGCGGAGCGGGCGGGATGCGGCGCGCCGGCGGCGCGACCGGCGCGGGCTCGGGCAGCGGCTCGTCGTCGCCGTGGACCGCCTCGCGCGGCGTTTCGGTTCCGGCGTCGACCTTGCGCACGTTGGGGGGTTCGGGATCCGGCGCCCCGGTCTGGCGCCGCCAGCCGCGGCCCGTCGAGGGCGGCGGCTCCGCCGGCGCAGGCGCCAGGGGCGGAGCCGGAGCGGAGGGCGACGG